>CALRVN010000110.1:0-10210 GCA_943371625.1 Hyphomicrobium sp. CS1GBMeth3 | reverse complement strand
CTTGCTTCGCTCGGCGCTTCCGGGATGACAGAAGAAAAATCTCTAGAGCGCGGAGCTGCGGTCCTTAGACGGCCACAGCACGCGGCGGAGGGATTTTAGCGACTGCCACTTGATGCTCGGCGGCTTTGAAACCTGCAGCTTTGGCGGTTGCGGCTTCGACCCCTGCATCCTCGCCGCCTGCACTTTCGCCAGTGGCCGCCGCCAGCTCGCCCGGATCCAGTCCTCGGTTCCGTAGAGCCAATGCTTGAAGCTGCTGCGTTTTGTCGGTGCGCGATCCTCCAGCACCAGTTGCGACAGCGTATCGACGTCCGCGCACAGCCGCTCGATCGCCGCCAGCCGCTTGGCGCCGTCTTCGTGCACGGCACCGATACGCGCGTTTATGAGATGCAGCTCGCCCGAGCCGTGGTTGCGCCAGCTGTCGATGGCTCCCGCCAGCGTGTGCTGATTGCTGCTGATCTTCATCAGCGCGTCGTGCACTTCCGCCAGTTCGGCGCTGTAAACCGCGTGCGCCTCGGACGACTTGCGTTCGTAGCCGTCCAGCGCCTGCTCGATGCCGTCGATCCGGTCGCCGATGCTCGACGCGAACTCCAGGCGATGCTGCTCCAGGCCGCCAGCGAGTTGCTGGATATGCTCGGCGACATTGCCATGGCCTTGATCGCTGCTCTGTGCTGCGAGGCGCACGGCGCTGCGCACACCGGAAATCTCGTCCGAAAGCTGCGTTACGGCAGTCGTGCGCTCGGTGCGCTCCACGCCCACGGCATGCTCGATAGCCCATAGCCGATCGGTGATCGCAGGATCGATGGCGGCGATGCCCTCGGCGGCTACGGGCCGGTTCGACAAAGCACTCTCTATCGCAACCAGGCGAGTCTCGATCGGATTGAGATCGACCTGCACCGGCTGCGGCAGCGGCTGCCGTGCCAACGCTTGCTCGAGCGAGAACAGGCGCTCGGAGAACGCGCGCTCCAAATCGGCGAGCCGCTCGAAGATCGTCTGCACCACCGCCGGATCGATCGCCGGCTGCGGCGCTGCAACGGCAATTGGATGCTCCCCGTCGGTCGCTTCTAGAAGGTGGCTGCCAATGTGCTGTTGCTGCGGACGGGACGCCGTTCCCCAATACTCGCGCGTCGGACGCGGAAAATGCCGCGCGACGAGATCGCCGCCGGGCAAGTCGCTGCCGACATCGCACAGCACCTGCACCACATCCTCGATGCTCGCCGGACGGCCATGATGCGAGGTGCGCGAAGCTGCAATGCGCAGCACATCTTCGAGTTCGGGCGAGCGCCGCGGCGTCGCACCGTCGCCAGCAACCACAGGCGGTTCACCCGCAATCGCGACCGCGCAATCGCGCCGCAGAGACACGACGCGCACGCCGCGCGCTTCGAGCGCCGCCGCGGCCGAGTCGATCCGCGTCATTGCCAGCAGGAGATGCTCGAGCCGAACGTCGTGCGAACGGTACGCAAGGGCGACGTCATACGCCTGGTTTGCGCAGGCCAACACGGTATCGTCGACCCAGATCGGTCCAGACCGTGGCGCCGCATGGCGTGGCGACGGCGGCGGTGCTGCAGGCGCCGACAATTCGCGCCAACCCGCCGGATCGGTCGACGACGCGCTCCAGCGCGACGTCCTGAGGTCCAGGTCCTGCCCCCGATAATCCATACGCCAAGCTCCTCACCATGCCCTGGCCGGACCTTAGCCCCGAACCGGGCAACCCGCGAGAGGTGTTGCAGCTAAGCTCAGCAACCGGCACGCCAATATGACGCTCCGCGACCACAGGGCCGGCGCCTGGCTAGAGCAGGGTTGCCTGGGTGGGCACCCGCTCCTGAATTTCCGGCCCCTCGTTGCGCGGATTGTTGACCTTGGGGCTCACCTCGATGATTTCGAGGCCGTCGTTGGGCGCCGGCGCCATCAGATCGAGGATGTGCGTCGCCGTCCCAGGACGGCAGTCCAGCCACACGTCGAAATGCTCCGGCTGAAGGACCACCGGCATCCGGTCGTGCAAAACCGCGGTCGTAGCGTTGGCCTCCGTAGTCAGCACCGCCATGGTCTCGATCTCGCTTCCGTCCGCCCCGAGCCAGTTCTCATAGATCCCGGCCATCGCCATCGGCCCACCGCCACGCGGCCGGATGAGATGCGGGCGCTTCGCCCCGGCGCCTCCGACCCACTCGTAGTAGCCGTCGGACGGCACGAGACACCGCTTATGCCGCACCGCAGCACGAAACGAGGGCTTGTCGGCGGCACTCTCCGATCGCGCGTTGACCAGCATCTTGAACGCGCGCGGATCCTTCACCCACGAAGGGATCAGTCCCCAGCGAACCAGCGCCATCTCCCGGCTCCCGGTCGGCGTATCGCGCACGATCGCGACCGGCTGCGACGGCGCGATATTGTAACGGGGCGGAAAGACCGCCTCGTTCAAATAACGGAAGTATGAGCGGACCGCCTCCGGCGGCGATGTCAGGGTGTAGCGCGAGCACATGCCTGCAAGGTAATGCCCGGCACCGCTCGGGAGAAGGCATCAGGAGACGGTAGATGGCCCATTCGGATGGAAATGACCGCGGCGATGACCCCGGTGCCGGCCCTTGGCCCCGCGCGGCCGCCAGTGCCGTCCTGTTCCGCGGCGAATCCGTGCTCCTGGTCGAGCGTGCCGATGGCCCGTCCGAAGGTCTTTGGAGCCTGCCCGGCGGCAAGATCGCACTCGGCGAAACCGCCGAGGATGGCGCCCGCCGGGAGGTCGAAGAGGAAACCGGTCTCGGCTGCCACATCGAGGGCCTCGCCGGCGTCTACGACGTGATCGACCACGACGAGAACGGCCAGGTCGTGTCGCAGTACGTCATCGCCACCTATTTCGGCCGCGCCAACGACGGAGAGCCCCGCCCGCGTGGCGATGCCCGCGAGGCGCGCTTTGTCGCGCTCGATGCCATGAAAGAGATGAAACTCACTCACGGCACACAATTCGTCATCGAGCACGCTTGGCAGCTGCTTGCCGCAGGGTGTAGTGAGGCCACCGGAACGTCGAGATTCGAATACAATATCTCCGGATGACAGGCTCCGTGCCAATTCGCAGATCAGCTCTCCGCCGGTTGCCACTCGCAGCCTGTGCGTTTCTGGCTGCCGTGCTGCCCGCAGTCGCAGCCCCCGACTCCAAGCCCTACGACGACCGGCTGTTCCGTCTCTCGGAAATCCTCGGCGCTGTGCACTATCTGCGCGAGCTCTGCGGCGCCGAAGAGGGCCAGCTATGGCGCGAGCGCATGTCCGACCTGCTCCAGTCGGAAGGAACCTCGGCGCTGCGGAAGGCCAAACTGACCCGCAGCTTCAATAAAGGTTATCAGAGCTACAGCCGCACTTATAATACCTGCAGCCCGTCGGCCCAGAACGCTATCAACCGCTTCGTCGCCGAGGGCGCGACCATCGCAGATAATCTGGTCCGCTCGGTTCCCTGAGGCCCGCAGCCCACCGACCCCCCCCGCCCCGGTTTACTGTGAACGCGGCCCGCGCTTTCCCGCGCCGATGCCCGTGATAGGAACGTTGATGCCGACGCGCTGCGCGTTTTGCGCAGTCAAGCACAAGCGGGGAACGGCGGTGGGGCGCTGACACTCGCAAAGGGGGAAGACAATGCAGTTGTTCCAGGGCTTAGACTCCAACGACTCCACCTACCGCGCCCTGACCTTGATCCTCGAAGCGTGGGATGAGGGCACCGAAAGCGGCGTTCCCAACGAGCAGATGGCTTATGCCGCGATGTTCACCGCACTCACCGACCTCGTGTCGCAGTTCGGAGAGGAGGCGGTCGTGAAGCTCGCTCAGGGTCTCGAGAAGCGCATCCGCGTCGGCGAGTTCACGCTTCATCATACGCGCCAGTAAAGGATGCGGCCCGCCGTGACTGGCCTCCTCAGAGCAGGCCGAGCCTCTTGCCGACCACTTCGCCGATCAGCAACAGCCCGAAGCCGACGAGCAGCAGCCCTGCGATGCGGTTGATGAACACCAGGCGTTCCAGACTGAGCCGGTGGCGAAACCGCGCGATGATGTGCGACAGCGACACCCACCACAAGAGGCTGCCGCCCATGACCGCGGCGACGATCGTCAGCGCATCGACGTAGGTGTCCACCTCGACGAACGTCGAAACGCCGCCGAAAATCGCGAACAGTCCCAGCACCGCGCCCGGATTCGTGATCGTCAGCAGGAACGTCTGCGGAATATCCCAGACGAAGTCGCGCAGCGTCTCGGCGCGGTTGGTCGTCGTCGTCACCGGGACGAAGCGTGGCGGCGCGAAGTAGAGCTTCGATCCGAACGCAACGAGCACAAGTCCGCCGATGAATTGAATGGCCATGCGGTGATCTTGCACAGCCCCCGAGATCACGCCGACGCCCAGCGCGGCGCAAAGCGCGATCAGCCCGTCGCCGAGCATCGCGCCGAGACCTGCCGCAATACCTCCCCAAAATCCGCGCTCGATGGCCCTCTGGATGCACAGCACGTTGACGGGGCCGACCGGGGCGGCGACAAGAATTCCGATGATGATGCCGGCGGGTATGATGAGCGGATTGGGCAGAAAATCCATGCACCTTCCTTTGCCGGTCCGCCGCGCACCGCGTACGGCCGATAGTTTCTTCACTCAGTGCCGAAGCCGGACGATGTCCCCGGTCGCTGCGGTGTGCCGCACGAGCGCTGCGGTATTGGTACTGGCGGTGGTCGGCATTGTCCATGCGGCGAGCCCGGTCGCTTCCCTGGAACGGCGCGCCGCCAACGAGGAAACGGCCGCGCGCTCCTCCGCCGCAAAGAAGCAGCCGAAGCCCGAGGAGGACCCCGGCCCCCTTCCCCAGCAGGTCGAGGAGATGCGTCAGGCAATCCTCTCGGCCGCGCACACGGGCAACATCGAGGACCTGCGCGAGCCGTTCGACTGGAACGAGATGAAGCCCGAGGTGGCCGCCCCCGCCGGCGAAGACGCCATCGCCTATTGGAAGCGCACCTCGGGCGACGGAAACGGCCGCGAGATCCTCGCTGCCCTCGACGGGATCTTGTCGCTTCACCCGGCCGAGTTGCCCCTCGGCAAAGATCTCGAGAACAACATCATCTACGTCTGGCCATATCTTGCCGAGATGCCGCTGGACAAGCTCACGCCGGCGCAGGAGGTCGAGTTGCTCCGTCTCGTCGGCCCGGCCGAGGCAAAAGCGATGCGCGAAAAGAAAAAGTGGACCTGGTGGCGCCTGACCATCGGCGCCGACGGCACGTGGCATTCGTTCAAGAAGGCCGATTGAGGCGATAAGCTCCGGCAACCGCAGATAAAAATTGCCGCCGGTGCTTGTCGTGCGCGACCGCGTTCCCAGATGTACGGCAGTAAGCCAGAGGGAACCTGTATCATGTTTTGGCGCGTCGCCCTGACAGCCGCGGCACTTGTCGCCGTCGGCGAAGCCACTCCCGCCTCCGCCCAGCTCTACGGCCAATCGGAGAGCTACGGCCACAGGCCGTTCTGGGACCAGCGCTCGCGCGGACGCCAGCAGTGGCAGAATGACGGTTGGGGTAATGGCGGCGACTATCGCCGCACACCGATCACGCGTAGCGGCGGAGCCCGTCCCGCGATCGCGCCGGTAGCGCCGCCGACGGTCGCGTTTGAAAGCAACTACCCGGCGAACTCCATCGTCATCGAAAGCGAAGGGCGCATGCTCTACTACGTGCTGTCGTCGACCGAGGCATACCAGTATCCGATCTCCGTCGGCCGCGAGGGCTTCTCATGGGCTGGCACCGAAACCGTCAGCCGCAAGCAGGCTTGGCCCGACTGGCATCCGCCCAAGGAGATGCTCGCCCGCGATCGTCGCCTGCCCGACAAAATGACCGGCGGCCTCAAGAACCCGCTCGGCGCGATGGCGCTCTACCTCGGCAACACGCTCTATCGCATCCACGGCACCAATGATCCCAAGAGCATCGGGCGCGCAGCGTCGTCGGGCTGCTTCCGCATGATGAACGAGCACGTGCTGCACTTGGCATCGCTTGCCGGCGTCGGCACGCAAGTAACGGTCGTGAAGCACCTGCCGACACAGACCGTAGCATCGTCGCGCGGGGCGCCTTCACGCGCGGCAGCAGAGCCGGACGAAGATCCTTACGCGGCTGCTCCCGACGACGACCCGTACGAGAACGAGCCGCAGTATGAGCGCCGCTACGACGGTTACGGAGGCTATGACCGCTATAATCCGTACGACCGCTATCGCGGCTACGACCGCTGGCGCGACCCGCTCTAGCGCAAGGGTCCGTCATCCCGGGCGAAGTGAGCATTCGCGAGCGAGACCCGGGATCCAGCGTAAATAGCGGCGCAGCCACATTGAGCCTGCGGCGAGTTTCTCCTGGATCCCGGATAGCAGCAGCCTGCGGCCGCAGCTTCCGGGATGACAGTTGGATGCAGAGCGCCGCTATCACACCCCTTCGAGGAACCCGACCGGCGCGCCGTGTGCGCTGCCGATGATCTCGCCGTCCCACATTACGCGCCGCCCGCGCACGAACGTTCCGATCGGCCAGCCTTTGACCCGCTTGCCGTCGTACGGCGTCCAGCCTGCGCGGCTCGCCACCTGCGCGTTGGTGATCGTCTCCTCGCGCTTCAGGTCGACGATCGTGAAATCGCCGTCATACCCGACCGCGATCCGCCCCTTGCCACGAATGCCGAACAACCGCTGCGGACCGTGGCTTGTCAGGTCTACGAGGCGCTCGATCGAAAGCCGCCCGGCGTTCACATGATCCAGCATGATCGGAACCAGCGTCTGCACGCCGGTCATGCCGGAATGCGAGGCGGGATAAGCGTGGTCTTTCTCTTCGCGCGTATGCGGCGCGTGATCCGAGCCGAGCACGTCGACAACGCCAGACTGCAGCCCCGCCCAGATCGCCGCGCGATGACGCTCATCGCGCACCGGTGGATTCATCTGCGCGTAGGTGCCGAGCCTCTCGTAGCAGTCGGGCGCCACCAGCGTGAGATGATGCGGCGTCACCTCGACGCTCGCCCACTCCTTGTGGTCGGCGAGAAATTCCATCTCCTCGGCGGTCGACACGTGCAGCACGTGCACGCGCCGCCTGTGCTTCTCGGCAAGCCGCACGAGCCGCCGCGTCGAAATCATCGCCGCTTCTTCGTCGCGCCATTCGGGATGCGAGGACGGATCGCCGGGACGGCGCAGGCTCATGCGCGAAAGAAGCCGCGCTTCGTCTTCCGAGTGGAACGCAGCCCGTCGCGTGATGCGCGCGATGATGTAATCGAGCGAGGACTCGTCGTCGACCAGAAGGTCACCCGTCGATGAGCCCATGAACACCTTGATGCCCGCCGAACCCTCCAGCTTCTCCAACATCGGGATGTGCCAGATGTTCTCGCGCGTGCCGCCAACGTAGAACGCGAAGTCGCAGAACATACGATTGCGCGCCCGCGCCACCTTGTCCGCCAGCGTCACCTCGTTCGTCGTCAGCGGCTTGGTGTTCGGCATCTCGAACACCGCCGTGACGCCGCCCAGCACTGCGCCGCGCGACCCTGACTCGAGATCCTCTTTGTGCTCGAGCCCCGGCTCGCGGAAATGCACCTGACTGTCGATGACGCCGGGAAGCACATGCAATCCCTTGGCGTCGACGACCTCGGCGCCCGTGCCCGCATCGATGCTGCCAATGGCCGCGATGCGGCCGGCGCGAACGCCGATATCGCGCACGCCGACGCCGTCGTGATTGACGACAGTGCCACCTTTCAGGACGAGATCGAACGTCGCGCTCATGGCCTCTCCCGGCTGGGCCTACCGGCGGCTTGCCTCCGGCCCGCGCCCCGCATACGTAAAACGGACACCGGTTGCAACCGGAGCGGGGAAGATATGGCTGACACCAAGATAGCGCTGCTGCCCGATCGCGGCGTCGTTACTGTAACCGGTCCGGATGCGCGCACCCTGCTCCAGGGCCTGATCACCAATGACATGGAGCTCCTCGATCGGCAGCCTGCGCTCCACGCCGGCCTGCTGAGCCCGCAGGGCAAGATTCTCTTCGACTTTTTCGTCGTTCCATCGCCCGATGGCTTCTGCCTGGAAACCCCGCGCAGCAAAGCCGCCGAACTGGCCGACCGCCTCAAGATGTATAAACTTCGCTCCAAGGTCGAGATCGCCGACGCCTCGCCCGACTACACCGTCGCCGCAATCTGGGGCGGAGAGTACGCCCCGAAGGGGGAGGGCAACCCGCCCATTTGGTTCGCCGATCCGCGGCTGCCGGAACTGGGCTACCGCGAGCTGACGACCTTGCGCTCCGACTGGGCCCTCGGTGGCGAGACCTGCGATAGCGCCACCCAGGACGAATACCACGCGCACCGCATCGGCCTCGGCGTTCCCGGGGGCGGCCGCGATTACGCCTTCGGCGACGCGTTCGCCCACGAGGCACTGTTCGATCAGCTGCACGGCGTGTCGTTCGAAAAAGGCTGTTACGTCGGCCAGGAGATTGTCGCCCGCATGCAGAACCGCGGAACCGCGCGGAGCCGGATCGTGCCCGTCGTTGCCGAGAAGGAGCTTCCAGCAACCGGAACTCCGGTGACCGCTGCGGGCGTCGAGATCGGCAAGCTGGGATCGACGGCTGGCATCCGCGGCCTCGCCCAAATCCGTATCGATCGCGCCGCTGAGTTCAGAGACAAGGGTGAGGCACTGCGCATCGGCGACACCACCGTGACGATCGAGCTTCCGCGATGGGCGACATTCTCGCTCGATGCCAAACCGGCCGGGTCTCCCACATGACGAAATCGAGCAAGCAAGAGTTCGTCCGCTGCCCCTGGGCCGGCAACGATGCCGACTATCAGCATTACCACGACACCGAATGGGGCGTGCCGCTGAAGACCGATCGCGCCATCTTCGAAAAGCTGGTCCTCGAAGGATTCCAGGCCGGCCTTTCGTGGATCACCATCCTGCGCAAGCGCGAGAATTTCCGCCGCGCCTTCGATAAATTCGACCCCGAGCGCGTCGCCCTCTACGGAGCCAAGGATGTCACGCGACTCATGGCCGACGCGGGCATCGTGCGCAATCGCGCCAAGATCGAAGCGACAATCGACAACGCCAAGGCCTATCTCGAGCTGCGCAAGCGCACGACCCTGAAGAAGCTCATTGCGCGCGAGGTCGGCGACGACGGGCCGCTGCAGCGCGAAGCGCGCGCCATGGGCGACATTCCTGCCGAGACGGATGTCTCCAAGCGCATCTCCAAAGCGTTGAAGGCCGAGGGCTTCCGCTTCGTCGGCCCGACGACAGTCTATGCGTTCATGCAGTCGTCCGGTCTCGTGAACGACCATCTCGTCACCTGCTTCCGCTACGCCGACTGCGGCAAGCTTCAGCAAGCGGCACGCGACAAGTGACAAGCGCGAACGACAACCACGCACCAAAACGCGCCTGGCAGCGCATGCTGTCGGGACGCCGACTCGACCTGCTCGACCCGTCTCCGTCCGACATCGAGATCGAGGACATCGCGCACGGCCTTGCCCGTGTCGCGCGCTGGAACGGGCAGACCGTCGGCGAGCACGCATTCTCCGTTGCTCAGCACGCGCTCGTCGTCGAGGACATCGCGCACGCAAGAAATCCCGAATGGGAGCCGCGCTGGCGTCTCGCCGCGCTGCTGCACGATGCGCCTGAGTATGTCGTCGGCGATCTGATCAGCCCGTTCAAGACAGCCATCGGGCTCGACTACAAAGCGCTCGAGTTGCGTCTACTCGCCGCGATCCACACCCGCTTCGACCTCCCCGCGGCGTTGCCGATCCATGTTCAGTCGGAGATCAAGATCGCCGACCGCATCGCCGCCTACTTCGAGGCGACCCGTCTCGCCGGCTTTGCCGAGGACGAGGCGACGATTTATTTCGGCCGGCCCGACGGGCTGCCTCGGCCTCTGTTTGCCGCCCTGACCAACCTGTCCCCCGCCCCAGCAAACGCCGCTCAGAAAACTTTTCTCGCCAGGTTCCGGGAATTGATTGAACGTTTCTGAGTATTGGGCGTTGTCCCCCCTGTTGCGCCTCGAACGCCGGCACGTTCCAAAAGTTGCCACGTTCGGACATCAAGCCTCCATCGGGGGTCTCCAACCACATTGGAGCAAAAAAGCCATGTCGTACGGACAGCTTAGGGAAACGGCACCCAGGGCGAGTGGCGAGACCGCAGACCTAGACGCCGAAACGAGCGCGCCCGGCGTCGAGATCGGCCTGAACGCTGCCATCATTGCCGTCACCGACAATGAGCCCGTCGTTCTCGTGATC
>CALRVN010000109.1:0-10403 GCA_943371625.1 Hyphomicrobium sp. CS1GBMeth3 | reverse complement strand
GTCGTCGTCGGCGCCGCGATGCATGTTGCGGGCGATGCAGCTGTTGATCCAGGCGTAGCCGTCGTCGGCGTCCTCGGCGACGGCCTGGGGTGTGGCAAAGGCGGCAATCGATAACAGTGCAGTGACGGCGAGGAGCTGGCGCATGTCGCTAGGCCCGCTGTGGGCGAAGCGGCATGTTTGTGTCGGGCTCGCCCGCGTCGGCGCCGGGATCGTCGGGGGCGACGAAGATGCGCGTCGGGGCAGGTTCGGGCTTCTGACGGGTCTGGGCCGGCTTCGTCGGTTCTGCGGGGCGCGTCGCTTCCTTGGCGGGACGCTGCGCGGCCGTGGCGGGGCCGGTGACGGGAACATCCTCGGCCGCTGCCCGCGCCGCGGCAGAGCGCGACGGCTTGGCTTCAGGGGGGACGATTGTTTCGGTGCGCTTGGCGGCGGTCGTCGGAACTGATGGCGTGCGGTCATCCGGGTCGTCGTGACGCTCGTCGTGGTCATCGTTGTCGTCGGCCGGCCGCATGCCGAGCGCGACAAGCTCTTCGATCTTGTTCGCCAGCACTTCGCCTTCACTCTTCTCGACGGCTTCGACCGGCACGCGCCACTGGAACACGTCGAGGGCGCCGGATACCGGCGACACCGGCATCCAGCGATCGGCGACGTAGCCGTCGGCGGTCCAGGCGGGATCGCGCGGCGCGTTGACGGCGCGGGCGAGCCATTCGCGAATGCGGCCCTTGTCGGCATGCTGCTCGCCTTCGATGCGGGCCATGAGCGTGGCGACGCGCTGGGTCATGCGCGAGGCGAGCAGGGGTTCGAGCGCGGCGCGGGCCTCGTCGAACTGGTGCGCTTCGATGGCGGCGTTAGCGACGGCGATCGGGCTCTCGAGCGAGTTCGGGCTCAGCGCGGCGAACTGGCGAACGCGGTCGAGACGGTCGCGCGGGCTGTCGCCGATGCGCGCGTAAGCGTACGCGGTGGCGAGGTCGGGATGGGGCGAGCGGCTCCACGTGCGCTGCAGGACTTTGGCGGCGCGCGGAGTGTTGCCGCGAGAGGCGAGCAGGCGGCCGGCGATTGCTGCGGCGGGTACGAGGTCGGTCGCGAGGCCGTGGGCCTCGATGGCGAGGTTGAGCGCGCGCTCGGGGTCGGCTTCCTCTGCCGCTTGCGCTTGCGCGGTGAGCAGCACTGCGCGCTTGCGATCAGCCTGCGCGCGTTCGACGTGACCGTTCTTGCGGGCGGCGGCGAGCGTTTCCAGCGCGCCTTCCCAGTCGCCTTCGCGGCACTGGAGATCGAGCAGCGCATCGACAGCCCAGCCGAGCTTGGGATTGAGGGCGACGGCGCGCTCGGCGAAATGGCGGGCGGCCTCGGTTTCGCGCTCTTTCTGGGCTTCGAGGAACAGACCACGCAGGCCCAGCTGCTCGGTGTCGGGGGAGCCAAGCATCGCTTCGAAGATGCGGCGGGCGGTGGTGCGGTCGCCGGTAAGCTGAGCCGCCTGCGCGCGCAGCAGATGCGTCAGGGGCTCGTTCGGCAGAGACTTGCGCGCCTGGATGGCGGAGCGCATCGCCGCGGCCTTGTCGCCGGCGCCGAGCGCGATCATGCCGCTCGAGAGTGCGTCGAGGCCGAGCTTCTGGCGGCGCTTGTTGAGCACGCTGCCGACGACGGCGGGGCTGTACCAGACGTTGCGCAGGATCGACCAGCAGGTCAGTGCAAGCGCGACGAGGACCACGAGCAGGACGATGGCGCGGAAGACGCTCGTCTCGGCGTGATAGCCCTGCCATTCGACGACCAGCTCGCCGGGACGATCGGCGAGCCAGGCCAGTCCGGCGGCGAGGAGGGCGATGGCAACGAGAAATGCGATGAGGCGAAGCATGTAACGCGATCTCTACTGGGCGGACTTGTCAGTGGCATCCGCGGGCGCTGCGGCGAGCGATGCCTTGAGCTGGGTCTCGACGGAAGCAAGCGCGCGGTCGACGGACTCGCGAGCTTCGACCTTGGCGAGGAAATCCTGAGCGGCTTCGCGGGCCGGCGCCGGCAGCGACTTGGCCTGCTCGAGAACGTCCGAAAGACGATCCTCGTTCAGGGCCGCTTCCATTCGGGCGACGACGGCCTCGACGCTCTTGTCGTCGGGGCTGTGATCGGTGCGGCGGACGCGTACGACAGATTTCGCACCTGCGAGGAGGCGGTCGACGATCGAAGCCTCCTGCGGCTGCTGCTCGGCGTCGATGATCTTGAAGGCAATGGGCTTGAAGCTCTGCTGCAGCTCGGTCGAAGTCGCCACGCCTTCGAGGGCGAAGCGATCGAGCGGGCCGAGATTGATGACGTTGCCGGCGACCTTGCGCGTTTGCGCAAGCTCGGGCGCGTAGGGGGCGCCGCGATCGATGGCGCGCTTCAGGTTGGCGAGCTCAAGCGAGAGCACGATGCGCTCGGCGGTGGTGCGGCGGTCGCCTTCGCTCTTGATGACGCCCTGCACGTCGTTCTGCAGCGCTGCGAGCTTGTCGTTGAGAGGCGTGACCGCGGACGAAACGTCCTCAGGCTTGGCGACTGAGGCAAGGCGCGTATCGACGTCGGTCTTGAGGCGCTTCAGGTCTTCCTGGGTCGTCTTGAGAGCGGCTGCTGCGCGATCGCTGTCGGTCTTGATGCCGGTGAGGCCCGAGGAGATCTCCGCCGTCTCGGCCTTGAGCGTCGCGACGTCGCGGTCGATGCGCTGGGTACCCGAGCGCGCGGCCTGGCCGGCTTCGGTAGCGGAGGCGAGGCGGGCATCGACGTCCTGCGCCACGTTTTTGCGCAACGCGTCGAGCTGTGTGGATAGCGTCGATTCAAGATCGGCGAGCTTGCCGGTGATGGCGGCGAGCTGTGGCAGACGCCCGGCCTGCGGATCGTTCTTCGCCGCGGTCTGCATCAGAGCGAGCTGATCTTCAAGCTTGGCGATGCGAGCGGCATCCTGCTCGCTGCCGCCGCCCTGGGTGCCGACCTTGTCGTTCAGCTCGTTCAGGTTCTTGTCGAAGTCAGCCTGCTTCTTGCTGACGCCATCGATGTTGGCGTCGATCTGATCGAGCTTGCCGAGCTTGGCTTCGGTGGCGGCGAGGCGATCCGCCAGATCGGTCGGGACAGCACGCTGGTTGCGCCCGGACTCGAGTGCGGCGAGGCGGCCTTCGAGCGCTGCGGTTTTGTCCGGCGCATCGGTGGTCGCAAAGCCGAGCTGGCTTGCCAGCATGTCGGCGGCGAGCAGCGCGATGATGCCGCCCACAAGTCCGGCGGCGACGTGGGTAAAGAAGCCACCGTAGCCGCGCGGGGCTGGCCGGGCTGCGGCCGGAGGGGGCGTGGTCGGTCCGGGCTTGTCGTTCTTGGCGCCGGCGCCAACCGCCGGGCCGGTCGCGGCTTTCGCAGCAGCTGTGGAAGCGGCGGCGGCAGAAGTCGACGAAGATGCAGCGCTAGCAGCGGACGGGGTCGACTTGGGTGCCTCGGCAACCGCGGCCTTATCCTTGTCAGCCTTGTCCTTATCTGCGGACCCAGATGGGGGTGTCACCTCGGTCGCCTTGAGGTCCAAGGTCGCGTGCGGACGCACCCCGGCCTGAGCAGAGGTGGAACCCGCCGGCTTCTTCTCGGGCTCGTTCTTATTCGCCGTCATGTGTGAAATACCTCGCTGCGGACACGTCCGGCGCTGCCTTCGAGGGCAGAAGCTCTAGCACGCGGGTCTGGACGCTAGACTACACTCCTGACCATAGCGTTGCTACTCGGGTAACGGCGGACAGCATTCCTTCCAGATCTGGGCTTTTAGCCACCTCAACTCGCGCGGGGCTTATGGGTTCAGCGGCCGCGGCAACGGCCTGGGAAAGGCACAGCAACACGAGCTTTCCCGCTGCCCCATCAAGGCCTTCGGCAGCGATGAGCCGGGCGAAGATCGTCCCCGTTCTTGGTGACATCAAGATGACGGCGTCGATCTTGCCTTCCTCCAGTAAGCCTCGGATTTCCGGCTGCAGGGCTTGGGCGGGAATGCTGCGGTAGGCGATAAGTTCGTGAAGCTCGACGTTTTCTGCTGCAAGGGCCGCCCTCAGCTGGAAGGCGACCTCCTCGCCGCGGACGTGGGTCAAGGGCTTGCCGATATTTCCCGTCCTTTCGACGATGAACGGCACAAGCGCGGCACCCGTTCCGGGACCAACGGTCACATCGAGAAACCCGAGGTCGGTGGCCTGCTGGGCGGTGCCCGGGCCAACCGCGATGAGTGGCAATTCTCGCGCAACCTGGAAGGCAGGGCTCGCGGCGAGGGCGCGTACGCCGTTGCGGCTCGTCGCGATGAGCCCGGCAGAGCTGCCGAGAGCATCGGCATCGATGGGGAGGTGTTCGATGCGGAGAAGTGGCTCGAGGCTCACGGTGTGCCCCAGGGCTTCGAGTTGCGCGCGGAAGGCGGCCGCCTCGGTCTCGGGTCTCGTGACCAGAAGATGCATCAGGCGGTCGCGAAGAAGCTCGGGCCGGCGGCTGTCAGAACGTCGGCCGCGACACGTTCGCCGAGTTCGGAGGCAGAGCCCGGCTCCGGTTCGCTGGCGCCGTCGGCTACATATGCCGTGCGTCCGTCCGTCGAGAGGATCTCGCCGCGCATGAACAGTTGATCGCCTTTCAACTCGGCAAATCCGGCGATCGGCGTGCGGCACGAGCCTTCGAGCTGGCTGAGATAGGCGCGCTCGGCAGAGACGCACAAAGACGTATCGTCGTCGTTCAGAGGCTGAAGCAGAAGCGCGGTATTCTCGTCGGCGGCGCGAATCTCGATGCCGATCGCGCCTTGAGCCACGGCGGGCAACATGACGCTCGGGTCCATCACGGCGGTGATGTGTTGCGACAGTCCGAGGCGGTTGAGACCGGCACAGGCGAGGAAGGTTGCGTCGGCGACGCCTTCCTCCAGCTTGCGCAGCCTCGTTTGGACGTTGCCGCGGAATTCGACGACGGCAAGGTCGGGTCGGGCGCGCAAGACTTGCGCCCGACGGCGCGGGGAAGATGTGCCGACAATGGCGCCTGCGGGCATGTCGGCGAGCGAGGCGTACTTGAGGCTGACGAAGGCGTCGCGCGGATCCTCGCGCTCCAGGATCGCTACAATGGCGAGGCCGGGCGGGATCACAGCGGGGACGTCCTTCATCGAATGGACGGCGAGGTCGATGGCGCCGGAGAAAAGTGCTTCCTCGAGTTCCTTGGTGAACAGTCCCTTGCCGCCGGCCTCGATCAAGGGCCGATCGGTGATCTTGTCGCCGGTGGTCTTGATAACGACGAGCTCGCACTGATCGAGGCGAAGGTCATGGGCCGCCGCGAGCCGAGCTGCAACCTGGCGTGCCTGGGCAAGCGCCAAGGGAGAGCCGCGCGTGCCGATGCGGACTTTAATCTCTCCAGCTTGCAAGCGCGTCTCTCCGGGTGCTAGGCGATCGGAATATAAGGCGGTTTGGCCCCGTTGTGCCCTCAGGCGGCATCTATGCCCCTACCGGCCCACGAACGCAAACGCGGTATCGTCCTGCCCGACATGCAAGTGCCAGAGCAAGAACCACGGCGGAGAAGCGCCCGGCCGAGCCTCGTGCTCGGCATCGAGACAAGCTGCGACGAGACCGCCGCTGCCGTGGTGGTGCGCGAGGCGGATGGCAGCGGGCGCGTGCTGTCGAGCATCGTGCGGACGCAGTGGGAGAAACACCGGCCGTTTGGCGGGGTGGTGCCGGAGATCGCGGCGCGCGCGCACGTCGAATGTCTCGATCTGCTGGTGAGCGACGCACTGCGCGAGTCGGGTGTCGAACTGGGGGAGATTTCCGCCGTCGCTGCGACGACGGGCCCGGGTCTCATCGGCGGGCTGATCGTCGGCGCGATCACTGGCAAGGCGCTGGCGCTGGCGCGCGGCATTCCATTCATCGCCGTGCATCATCTCGAAGCGCACGCGCTGACTGTCGGCCTGACAGAAGGCATTGCGCCGCCATATCTGCTGCTGCTCGTTTCGGGTGGGCATACGCAACTCCTAATCGTGCACGATGTCGGGAAGTACGAACGGCTGGGCACGACGATCGACGACGCGCTGGGTGAAGCTTTCGACAAGACGGCGAAGCTGCTCGGTCTCGGGTTTCCGGGAGGCCCCGCGGTCGAGCGGGCGGCGCGTGGCGGACACGCGGATCGGTTCGACCTGCCGCGGCCGATGATGGGGCGGCCGGAGCTGCATTTCTCGTTCGCCGGATTGAAGACGGCGGTCCGGCGCGCGGCGGAGAAGCTGGCGCCGCTGCGTGATCAGGACGTTGCCGATCTCGCGGCGGCATTCGAGGCGGCCGTTGCGGCAGCCGTCGGTGATCGTTGCGCGCGCGCGATGGATGTCGCCAGGCAGCGCTTGGGCAGTAATGTGCCGCTGCGGTTCGTGGTGGCGGGCGGCGTCGCCGCGAACGAAAAGCTGCGGGGCGATCTGCTGCGGCTGTGCGAGGAGCACGGTTTTTCGTTCCATGCACCGCCGCTGGCGCTGTGCGGGGACAACGCCGCAATGATCGGGTGGGCGGGTGCCGAGCGACTGGCGCGCGGTCTCGTCGATCCGCTCAATGCTCCGGTGCGACCGCGCTGGCCGCTCGATGCGGGTGCGGCTCCGGCCATTGGCGCGGGCGTGAAGGCATGAGGCGCGGGGCTATGCTAAACGTTGCTTGGTGCGGGACGCGCAGGGGGCGAGCGTGAAAATCGACAGCGTCGGGATCGTTGGAGCAGGGGCGTGGGGTACGGCGCTCGCACAGACGATGCGTCGCGCCGGGCGCGATGTCGTGCTGTGGGCACGCGAGGCGGAGGTCGTTGCGGCGATCAACGGTCGTCACATCAACGAGACGTTTTTGCCGGGTGCGACGCTCGATAAGGGTATTCGCGCGACGGACCAGCTGGCCGACGTTGCCGCCTGCGATGCGCTGCTGCTCGTTGCGCCGGCGCAGCATGTTCGATCGATCGCGAAGGAGTTGCGTCCTTCGCTGCGCGCGGGCCAGCCGGCGGTGATGTGCGCCAAGGGAATCGAGCAGGCGAGCGGCAAGATGATGGGCGATGTTCTCGCCGCGGAATTGCCGGACGTGACGCCGGCGTCGTTGTCGGGACCGAGCTTTGCTGCCGATGTTGCGCGGGGCTTGCCGGCGGCGCTTACGATCGCGTGTGCCGACGAGACGACGGGACGGGCGCTCGCCGAGCGTCTCGGAGGCCCTGGCTTTCGTCTCTACTGGACGAGCGATCTGGTCGGTGTCGAGCTCGGCGGTGCGTTGAAGAACGTGCTGGCGATAGCGGCGGGCATCGTCGACGGTAAAGGTCTCGGCGCGAGTGCGCACGCGGCTCTCGTTACGCGCGGCTTTGCCGAGATGCGCCGTCTCGGCGCGGCGCTGGGGGCGCGGCCCGAAACGCTGATCGGGCTATCGGGGCTCGGCGATCTCATTCTCACGTGCGGCAGTCCGCAGTCGCGCAACATGTCGCTCGGCCGAGCGCTTGGGCGCGGCGAGTCGCTGGGCGATGCTCTGGCCGGGAAGGTGTCGGTGTCGGAGGGCGTCTATACGGCGACGGCCGTACGCCGCATCGCGGACGAGCAGGGCGTCAACATGCCAATCTGCGCGGCGGTGTGCGATATCGTCGAGGGCAAGGTCGCAGTCGACGCAGCCATCGAGCAATTGATGAACCGGCCGATCAAGGCCGAGGATTAGATTTTCCGAGGTGCGATATGCCGGCCTACTGGCTGATGAAATCCGAGCCCGACGCCTTCTCCTGGGATGATCTCGTCGCCAGGGGCAAGAAGGGCGAGCCGTGGAGCGGTGTGCGCAACTACACTGCGCGCAACAACATGAAGGAGATGAAGCTCGGCGATCTATGCTTCTTCTACCATTCCAACATCGGGCTTGAGGTCGTCGGTATCTGCAAGGTGATCGCGCTCGCGCATCCCGATCCGTCCGACGACACGGGCAAGTGGCAATGCGTCGACGTGGAGGCAGTAGAGGCGATGCCGCGGCCGGTGACGCTGGTCGAGGTCAAGGAGAACCCGAAGCTTGCGCAAATGGCGCTGGTGAAGTCGTTCCGGCTGTCGGTGCAGCCTGTGACCGCTGCCGAGTGGGCGGAGGTCTGCCGCATGGGCGGGCTAAAGTCGGCAGCCAAGAAGTCCAAGAAGTGAGCGCGGCACCGGGACGGCTCGATGCGAACGGCCGTGTTCCTGCAGACGCATTCATAGTCGCCAACACGCGCGTGCTCGCGCCGCCGTTGGTGCCCGAGATCAAGCTGCACCTCGCCGAAGAGTCTCTGCCGATCTGGCAGAAGACCGAGGAAGAGCTGGGCGAGATGAACGTGCCGCCGCCGTTCTGGGCGTTTGCCTGGGCGGGCGGGCAGGCGCTGGCGCGGTACATCCTCGACAATCGCGAGCTGCTCGCGGGGAAGCGCGTGCTCGACCTCGGCTCGGGGTCCGGCCTTACGGCGATTGCCGCGATGATGGCGGGAGCGACGAGCGCGCTCGCCTCAGACCTCGACAGGATGGCGCTCGATGCGGTCCGGCTAAACGCGGCGCTCAACGGCGTCGAGGTCGAGACCACGGACGAGAACCTGCTCGAAAAGCCACCGGCGTCGTTCGATGTCGTCCTCGTCGGCGATCTCTTCTACGAGCGCGGGTTGGCCGAACTCGTTTCCCGCTTCATCGGACAGGCCGCCGGGGCGGGCGCGGTGGTGCTCATCGGCGATCCGCAGCGCAACTATTTTCCCAAGGGCCGCTTTGCCTCAGCTGCCGAATATCGCGTGCCGGTGACGCGCGAGCTCGAAGATTCGGAGATTAAGCGGACTTCGGTCTGGCGCCTCGGGTGACCTCCGAACAGGGCCCGCTGCGACTGATTTAGATCAATCGGAGGGTCGGGCGTCCGCTGTGTGCGGATGCGCCTCCGTCCAAGTGCCAAATTGCCCTCAAGAACGGGCGCCGCCATAATGGCGCCAACGATTAAAAACTTTTGGGAGAACGCCGATGTCGGGGAAGATCTATCCGGTGCCGGGTGGAGAATGGCGCGAACGCTCATTCATCGACGAAAAGGCCTACGAGACGCTGTACCAGCGGTCGGTCAGCGACCCGACGGGATTCTGGGGCGAGATCGGGCAGCGGATCGATTGGATCAAGCCATATAGCAAGGTTAAGGACACATCGTTCGATCCGGGCCACGTCTCGATCAAGTGGTTCGAGGACGGCACGCTCAACGTCTCGGCCAACTGCATCGACCGGCACCTCGCGACCCGCGGCGACCAAGTCGCGATCATCTGGGAGGGCGATGACCCGACCCAAGAGGAGCAGATCACCTATCGGCAACTGCACGAGCGCGTGTGCAAGTTCGCGAACGTGCTGAAGGCGCACGGCGTCAAGAAGGGCGATCGCGTCACCATCTACCTGCCGATGATTCCCGAGGCGGCCTACGCGATGCTGGCGTGCGCGCGTATCGGTGCCATTCACTCGGTGGTGTTCGGCGGCTTCTCGCCAGAGAGCCTCGCGGGCCGGATCGAGGACGCGGAGTCGAAGTACATCATCACGGCCGACGAGGGCGTGCGCGGCGGGAAATTCGTTCCGCTGAAGAAGAACACGGACGACGCGTTGGCGAAGTCAGGCAAGGGCGACGAAAAGGTGCTCGTCGTGCGCCGTACAGGCCGACCCGTCGCGTGGACTGCAGGTCGCGATCACTGGCTGCACGAGGAGACAGAGAAAGTTTCCGCCGACTGTCCGCCGGCGGAGGTCAACGCCGAGGATCCGCTGTTCATCCTCTATACGTCGGGCTCGACCGGCAAACCGAAGGGCGTGCTGCATTCCTCGGGCGGCTATCTCGTCTATACGGCGGTCACGCACCAGTACGTGTTCGACTATCACGACGGCGATATCTACTGGTGCACGGCCGACGTCGGCTGGGTGACCGGCCACAGCTATATCGTGTACGGGCCGCTGGCCAACGGTGCGACGACGCTGATGTTCGAGGGCGTTCCGAACTATCCGAGCAACTCGCGCTTCTGGAGCGTCGTTGACAAGTGGAAGGTGAACATCTTCTACACGGCGCCGACGGCGATCCGCGCGCTGATGGGCGCGGGCGATGATTTCGTGAAGACGTCGGACCGGTCGTCGTTGCGGCTGCTCGGCAGCGTCGGCGAGCCGATCAATCCGGAAGCGTGGGAGTGGTACCATCACGTGGTCGGCGACGACCGCTGCCCCATCGTCGACACGTGGTGGCAGACCGAGACGGGCGGCATTCTCATTTCGCCGCTGCCGGGCGCGACTGCCTTGAAGCCCGGCTCGGCCACGCGGCCGTTCTTCGGCGTGCAGCCGGCGCTGGTCGATGAGAAGGGCGGCAGGCTCGAAGGCGCGGCATCCGGCAACCTCGTCATTCTCGACAGCTGGCCGGGGCAGGCGCGCACGATCTACGGCGATCACGAGCGCTTCGAGCAGACGTATTTTT
>CALRVN010000108.1:0-10491 GCA_943371625.1 Hyphomicrobium sp. CS1GBMeth3 | reverse complement strand
GCGAAATAGGGTGCGAAAAGGAAGGTCAGGATCAGCGTGTAGAAGGGCTGCACTGCCCAGTCGAAGAGCATCCAGGAAACGCGCGCGGAGACAGGCGCGCGCTCAGTGGTGTCAGTGTGTTGAGCGGACGTAGCAGCGATATCCACGATAATTCCCCGTCATCGATCCCCTGTTGGCAAGCCCTATAGCACGGAAAAATGGCAGCGCTTGTGGCGCCTTCGGGCACCGGCTCGGGCTTTGCCGGCCGGCTATTGCAGGATGATGAGGTGGTCGGGGAGTTCGTTTGAAGGTCTGGACTCGGGCGGGAAATGCGCGGCGAGGATGGCGCCTATGTCGCCAATGGCTTTGACGAAGCCGTCGGTCGCCTGGCCGGATCCGATGGCCGAAGTCAGCTTGTCGATGATCGTCTTCCAGGTGCCCTCCGACACCTTCGCGTCGATGCCCTTGTCGGCGATGATCTCTGCGTAGTGCTCGGCGACCGAAACGAAGAGAAGCACGCCGGTGCGCTCGTCAGTCGTGTGCAGGTTCTGGGCGAGGAACTGCTCGACGGCGCGGCGGTGCGCGTGCAGCCGCTTGATGCCTGCGGGGACGAGCGCGATGCGGACGGAGGCCGGCGTCAGTGCCAGGGTCACCAGCAGGAATACTGCGAGCTGCGCGAGGTAAATCGGAACGAGGTGAAGCTGGGTGAAGAAGATCAACACCCATGGCACCAGGAGCGCGACGAGAGCGCCGACGAACGGCGGGACGTAGTGATAGCCGTCGCTCTGCGCGGCAACCACGACGACGATCTCGCCGGACGTTCTTTGCTCCGCGTCGGCGATAGCCGCCGAGATGCGCTGCTCGTCCTCGGTCGAGAACAGGCTCATCGAAATGCCTCCCGTGCTTCAACGGCCATGTTGCGCATCACCAGCTCCCAGAAGATCCGCCGCCGCCAAAATCACCGCCGCCGCCGGACCATCCACTATCACCTCCGCCGCCGGACCAGCCGCCGCCCCAGCCACCGGAGTCGCTGGGGATGACGACAGGGGCATTGCGTCCGCGGCGACGTTGGCCGGGAGCGACCTGGGGCGCGTTCCGGATCGACTGAACGATGGAATAGAAAACGAAGAGCGCGATGCAGATCCAGAAGATGATGAGGACGACGGACCAGAAGTCCAGCGCTTGGGCGTTGACCTTGGCGCGCTCGTGCACCGCTTCGGCGTCGCCGAGCAGCATGTCGTTGATGTCGCGAACGCCGGCGCTTATGCCGGCTGCGAAATCGCCGCGGCGAAACTCGGGGATGATGGCGTTCTCGATGATGAGCTTGGTCACGGCGTCTGTGAGGATCGGCTCGAGCTTGCGGCCAACCTCAATGCGGACCTTCCGCTCGTTTGGCGCCACGATGAGCAGCACGCCGTTGTCCTTGCCGGCCTGGCCGATGCCCCACTTGCGGCCGAGCTGGTAGCCGTATTCCTCGATCGGATAGCCCTGCAGCGACTTAAGGGTCACGACGGCGAGCTGATCGGTCGACTTTTGCTCCAGCGCCGCCGACTTGGCTTCGATGGCGGCGCGGGTTTCCGGGGTCAGCAGTCCAGCTTCATCGACGATGCGGCCGGTGAGTGCCGGAAATGTGGGTTCGGCTGCAGCGGCGAACGGTAACGCCAAGCACAACAGCAGGGCGCACCACGCTGCGAGAGCGTGAAGCGCCCGGCTCGGCGGCAAAGCGCTCCGCGCGGCAGGCATCGAAGGCCTCCAGATGGCAGCTTTACTTCTTGGTGCCGAAATCGACCTTGGGCACCTTCATCTCTTCCTGGGTGATGTCGAACGTCGCCATCTCCTTGGCGGAAGGATACATCACGGAACGCCAGATGCGGCCCGGGAAGGTGGTGATCTCGGTGTTATAGGCGCGGACGGCCTGGATGTAATCGCGCCGCGCGATGGCGATGCGGTTCTCGGTGCCTTCGATCTGGCTCTGGAGGGTGAGGAAATTCTGCCCGGACTTGATGTCGGGGTAGCGCTCGACAACGGCGAGCAGGCGTCCCAGTGCGCCGCCAAGCTGGCTCTGCGCTTCCTGGAATTTCTGCATCGCTTCGGGGTTGGTCAGGATGTCTGCCGGGATGTTGATCTGCGCCTGGGTTGCCTTGGCGCGAGCTTCGACGACGTCGGTCAGAACCGTGCGTTCCTGGTCGGCAAATCCTTTGACGGTCTCGACGAGGTTCGGGATGAGGTCAGAGCGTCGCTTATACTGGTTCAGAACCTCCGACCAGGCGGCCTTCGCGTCCTGCTCGTAGGTGGGGATGGTGTTGATCCCGCAGCCGGCGAGTGTGAGCGATATGGCGGCCAAGAGAATAGCGGCGAGGGGGCGAGCAAAGCGAAGCGGCTGCGCGTGAGCCATGGCGTGTAGGCCTCCGAGGGGAAATCGAGACTGCGACCTTAACTCTAGCGGAGGTTAAAGGCCGCACAATGATGGCGGCGGCTTTGCGGCGAGGTTTACGGGGAGCTATCCGCCGAGGCAAATTTGCGTGCGTCGCCAAGCATGATTGTGGCGCGTTCCCATGGTTGCCATATTCCCGAGCCATGCAGGGCAGGCGGTTCTGCTTTATGCGGGGACCAACGGGTGGGGAAGTCCAGACAGCATGCGCAATTCGATCGCGATCATGAACACCAAGGGTGGCGTCGGCAAATCGACGCTCGTCTTGGCGTTGGCCGAGACCATCTCGGCGTATCACAAGAAGAACGTGCTCGTGATCGACAGCGACGCGCAGGCCAGCGTGTCGAGCATGCTGATGTCGGTGTCGAGCCTCTACAAGCTGCAGAGCGAAGGCGCGACGATCGTCGACTATCTGCACGGCCGCGTGCTCAAGAACCAGGTTATCGACTGGCCGAAGTTCATCGTGCGCAATGTCTCCGACGTCGATGACGCGCGCTCGGTGTTCCTGCTTCCGAGCGATATGCAACTCACGCTGCTGGAACGCGAGGTCTCGAAGGAGAACCTGCACGCGCGGCTGCGCGAGGTGATCGCCGAACTGCTGAATGGCGTGCGCCGCGTGTTCGACATCGTCATCATCGATTGCCCGCCGGGGCTTTCGGTTCTCACCGAGTGCTGGCTGCGCGAGGCCGACTATCACATCTCGCCGACCAAGGCCGACTACGTGTCGGTGTGCGGGCTCGAGGTGTTCCGGCGCTTCAAGGGCCTGAACCCCGAGATGGGCTTTGCCCAGAACCTCGGCGTGATCGTTAACATGAAGGAGACGAACTCGGTCTCCGACGAGGAATATCATCGCTGGTTGCAGGGCAATCCCGAGAACGCCTGTTTCGCGCAGGCGATCCCGCGCATGCCGGCGCTGCAGGACGCGGCGAACTTCCAGACCTACGAGCGAAGCTATCTCGCCAAGTATCCGGGCCAGGTGGGCTCCGCGGTGCGCAACCTCACCGACGAGGTGATGGCGCGGCTGGATGCGGACAATCCGGCCAAGGTGGAAGCCAGTGCACCGGCCGCGGCGAGTGCCTGAGGCGAGACAGCCGGCGGCACGGATGTTAAGAGCAGCGCCATGACACGCGCATTCTCCGCCATTTCCTGCCTATTGCTGCTTGCCGTTCCGGCGAGTGCCCTCGAGGTCAAAACCTGCGAGGCGGCCGGTGTCGGGCTAACTGAGCTGATCGCGCCGGTGGGTAAGAACAGCCGGACGTATAAGGACGACAAGATCAGCCTCTACGTGGTCGATACGGCCGAGCCGGTTTGCTGTGCTGCGGGTGTCGCGGTCGTGCTTCCCGAGCCCTCCGACGAGACGGGCGGCAGCCATTGCCTCGCCGTGCTCGGCGTCGCGTCGGTGCAACTCGACGAGTCCAAGGCAGAGGACGATCCGGTAAAGGGCCTCTTGGTGACGATCCCGACGCGCGTCTTCAACGAGGCGGCGGACTCGGCGCCGGGCGATCCGATGCGGCTGCGGATCAATGTCGAAAGCGGTTCCGTCGCGCTCGAGTGAGCGCTTCAGGCGGCGTTAATCCTTGAATCGACAACCGAATTTATTTCCCGTTACCGGGAACTTTGAAGACTCGTCCCGCTTCTCATTGAAATTGCATCGAGAATGCGGGGGCTAAAAATATGGATGTTCCGTTCACTCAAGAGTTCGTCCGGCGCATGCAACCGGCGTTGCAGGGCCGGTATTCGGTGCACGACGCGGTTCCGTTGGAGATGAAGCTGCAGCTCGAGCGGCTGCGGCTGATGGAGCTTATTCGGGCCGAGCGCGCGCGCCTGGTTTCGAGGTCCGCTTTGGCGGCGGGCAGGGCACAGACGAAGACGGAAGCAGCATCGTACGCGATGGCGTGAACGGCGCCGGCCCCACCGGCCCGTTGGGACACGCAGGTTCGGCTGAACTCAAGGCACTCGCCTGAGATCGCCGCTAGTCCGCGCAGAAGCTATGTCCGGCTGGGTTCAATTGGAGCGGGCGAACGGATTCGAACCGTCGACCCTCACCTTGGCAAGGTGATGCTCTACCCCTGAGCTACGCCCGCATCCATTGGGTAAGCGCCGCGCTGAGCGCAGCGGAGCCGCGTTATGGCGCAACTGCGCAGGGTTTGCAAGGCACCCTTTCCAGTCTGTCAAAAAAGGCTACCGAGGGCCGCAACTTGGCCTCCATGGGCCAGCGGATCGGGGCGGATCAAGGGCCTTTTGCGGTGAACGCGAGCCACGTCCAGCGGACACCGGCGGCCCGGTTGCCGGGCTGGATCGACTCCCGCTCCACCCTTCGGATCACGCTCAATCCGGCTTGGCGCGCCAATTCACCGGTCGCGTCGGCGGTGACGGGGAAGACGCGGCGACCCGCAGCCCCGGGGCCATGGCGCAGGGACATGATCAATGTTCCGTCGGGCGCCATCAGGCCGGCGAGGCTGAGCATTCCGCGTGAGCGGTCATCATCGTCGAGGTGTTGCCACACGCCGCAGGCGAGCACGAGATCGAACGGGGCGTTTCGGCGCGCCTGTTCAAGCGCGGGGAGCCGGTCGTTGAGCCAAGCTATCGGCAGGGCGTGATGAAGGCTTCGGCCCGCTTCGCGCAATTCGCGGACCGGCTCGACGGCGAGGACGTCGTGTCCCTGCCGCGCGAGCCAAGCAGCGTCCCTGCCCGTTCCCGTACCGATGTCAGCGACGCGCACAGGGTGGCGTGGGATCAGATCGAGCACGGGCTCAAGCAGCTCGGCGGACGAGAAGCTTTCGAAGCGCTCGATGAGCAGCGGAGCTGCCGCGGCGTAGCCATCGAGCACGTCATTCATTGTGGAGCTCCGGCATCGTGAAGCTCAGTGCGGGACGGCTCAGCCCTTTTCGCCGGTGCCGGCTTTGAAGTAGCTCTTGAGGGAGCACTGCGAATAGCCGCCCTCGGAGAAGAGCCGCTTCACTTCTTTCAATGCGACCTCCTTGGTGCCGCCGACCGCAGCGGCGCATCCGGACTTCGGGTCGGTGCAGCACATGACCGCAAAGACGTGGTCCATGCCGTTGGTGCTTGCCGGCTGTTCGGCGCACGTGGACGAGGCTTGCTTGCAGGCCAGAACGGCGAGCTTCTTGGCCTGCTCCTTCGTCGTCGCCCAGACGACGGTCGAGGAATTCTCCAGATTGGGCGCAATGGCGGCCCAACGCTCCTGAGCGGTGGCCGAGAGTGTCATCAGCATGAACAGACCCAAGGCGCAGATCGCGCGGCGGGCAAAAGCGTTAGCGGGCATCAAGCCTCCTCAGGTAACGGCGAGCGGATGCTAGCGCCCGGCCTATTTCGCTTCAAGCTCCGGAGCAGCGCGCCCGAGGGCTGTACAGGCAATGTCCATTGGCTGTAGCACCGCTGCCGCTTAAGTAGGGGCAACAAAACCGTCATTTTCACCGGCGCCAGCATGCCAGCATCCCGAGACGAACTCTTCAACAGGCTCTCCGGCCTCGGCATCGAGACGAGGACCGTCGATCATGATCCGGTGTTCACGGTGGCCGAGAGCGGCGAGCTGGAACGGCGTATCGAGGGCGCGCACACCAAGAACCTGTTCCTCAAAGACGACCGCGGAGCGCTGTTTCTAGTCGTCGCCATGTCGTCGACGCGTGTCGACCTCAAGGCTCTGGCGCGGACGCTCGGCGCGGGGCGGTTCAGCTTCGGAAAGCCGGAGCTGCTTCACGAGGTGCTCGGCGTGCCGCCGGGCTCGGTCACGGCGTTTGCCGTCATCAACGATGTATCGCAGCGCGTCAGCGTGGTGGTCGACGAGGACCTGTTAAAATTCGAGACGATCAATTGCCATCCGCTCGAAAACACTGCGACGACCAACATTGCGCGGGACGACCTGATGAGGTTCATTCGCGCTTGCGGTCACGAGCCGCGGATCGTCATGCTCGGGGGCGGCTCAGTACCCGGCGTCTAGCAGCCGCCAGCAGCGAAAAACTGTCGTTGCCGCAGCGGCTTGCAGTTCGACGCCGGCGTCACGATGTGGCATGTCGTAGCTGACTCGTCGGGCTTTTGCGTGAGGGCCTAAATTAGGTCGCCGACTTAAGTTTTCTGCTATTCAGTAGCTCCCGGGAGGGCGCTGCTCCGCCGCGAGGAGAAGAAGATGGAATTCGGGTTGAAGGCGTCCCCAGCCGACGCGGCCGACGCCAACATCATCAAGGATTCGACGACCGCGAATTTCGCGAAGGATGTCCTTGAGGCATCGCGTGATGTGCCGGTGATCGTCGACTTCTGGGCGGCGTGGTGTGGTCCCTGCAAGCAGCTGACGCCAGTGCTCGAGAAGGTCGTCAAAAGCTACAGCGGCAAAGTGCGTCTGGTGAAGGTCAACGTCGACGAGCACCCGGCGATCGCGGGACAGCTGCGCGTTCAATCGCTGCCGACGGTCTATGCGTTCCGCGACGGCCGTCCGCTCGATGGCTTCATGGGTGCGCAGCCGGAAAGCGCCGTGCGCGCGTTTGTCGAGCGTCTCGTAGGTGCCGACGCGGAAGCCGACGTTGCGACCTTGCTCGCTACGGCCGAGCAGGTGCTGGAAGAAGGCGACGTGCAGGCGGCGGCGGAAATCTTCGCGGCAGTGCTGCAGGAGCACAAGCGGAACCCCGTCGCCCTCGCCGGTCTCGCCCGCTGCTATCTGCAAACGGGTGACATCGATCGCGCCGAGCAGATGATCGCGCTGGTGCCGCCGGAAGACGCGAAGGCTCCCGCGGTCGAGCAGGTTCGGGCGGCTTTGGAGCTGGCGCGCAAGGCTGGCGGCGAAGACAATCGCGGAGAGCTGGAGAAGCGGCTGGCGGCGGATCCGTCCGACCTGCAAGCGCGGTTCGATCTCGCGGTGGCCCTGGCGGCGCGCGGTTCCAAGAAGGAGGCCGTCGAGCACCTCTTGGATATTGTACGCCGCGATCGCAAATGGAACGATGAGGGCGCTCGCAAGCAGCTGGTGCAATTTTTCGAAGCGTGGGGGTTCAAGGATCCCGACGCGATCGACGGCAGGCGCCGCCTGTCGTCGCTGCTGTTTTCATAAGCGTCACGAAGTTCATTTCGAGGCGGAAGGATTTTTGGCACGTGTCACCGACCGATCGTTACCGGCGTCCAGCAGACCTTCCACCGCGCATTCCGGTGTTCCCGTTGCGTGGTGCGATCCTGCTGCCGCGGGCGACGCTGCCGCTCAACGTATTCGAGCCGCGCTATCTGGAGATGCTCGACGACGTGATGTCCGGCGACCGGCTGATCGGCATCATTCAGCCGGCGGCGGGTGACAGCGGCGAGTACGAGGAAAGCCCGCGCGGGCCCGTCGGTCTGCGCAATGTCGGCTGCGTCGGCCGCGTGACCAGCTATCAGGAGGTCGACGACGCGCGCCGCATGATCACGCTGACCGGCGTCATGCGCTATGACATACTCGACGAGGCAGTGACGGATCTGCCCTACCGCGTGATGAGCGTCAGCTATGACCGCCACGCGAGCGACCTCAACGAAGGTCTGGGAGAAGAGCAGGTCGACCGGGCGAACCTGTTACGCGTGCTGCGCTCCTACCTCGATGCCAATAAGCTCGAAGCTGATTGGGCGTCGATCCAGCGTGCGTCCAGCGAGTTCCTGATCAACGCACTGTGCGTGATGAGCCCGTATGGTCCTGAAGAGAAGCAGGCACTGCTGGAAGCGCAGGACTTGAAGCGACGCGCGGATGTTCTGGTGGCGCTCGCCGAGATGGAGCTGGCGTCGAGCGGCAATAGCGGTAACACGCTGCAATAGCGGCAAGGGATGGGCACGATGTCAGAGACGCCGGACAGGCCTGTCGATCCCAAGCTGCTCGAAGTTCTCGTCTGCCCACTGACGAAGACGCGCCTCGAATATGACGCTGCGGCACAAGAACTCATCAGCCGAGCCGGTGGGCTGGCGTTCCCGATCATCGACGGCGTGCCGCGGATGCGCGTTGAGGACGCTCGCGCTCTCGAAGATCCGCCGGGACGGCGATAGACTGGCCGGGTATTAACCAGTCCGCTTCAGCGTTTCGAAACACCCGTATGATTGCCTTGCAGCGCCTAACTTAAGTTACGCGTAACGGGTTCGATTGGCGTGAGCGACAAGCGCATTTTTTCATCGGTCGCGCCGGACGTGGCACGTGCTGTCGGCGGCGCGTCGCATGTCCGCGGGCGTCTTGTGGCCGAGCGGCTCACCGGTAACCGCTCCAGCTTGAATAACAGCCGCGACACGGCATCCAGCCCGCAGACGCTCGCGTCGCTGGTCATGCTTCTCGGCGGCCTTGCGTGCCTGATCGTGGCCTTCGCGCTGCTGCCGGGTCCTTTGACCGCGGTGCAAGTGCTGATCGCGCTTGGCCTAGGTCTGACATTCATTGCCATTTATCTCGGCTTCACAGCTCGCGGCGAAGCAGGTGCATCGCAAGTGGAGCGCGTGGGCGTGCGCATCGAGCGAGGGCTCGAGCGGCTGCAGGATGCGCAATGGGAGCTGAGCGAGAACGAGGCGCGATATCGCGCGCTGCTCGACTCACAAGAGGCGGCGATTCTTCGGCGCGACGAGGAAGGGCGGATCACCTTCGCCAACATGTCGTTCTATCGAATGTTCGCGACGTCGCCGGAAAAGGTGATCGGCAAGCCGTTTGCCGTCGAGCTGTGCGGCGAAGCCGGCGACAAGCCGATGTCGGTGTCGGATGGACTGCGCCGCCGGCGGCTGGTGCAGCACGCTGTGACGAGTGCGGGGCCGCGGTGGATCGAATGGGAAGAGCAGCTTGTCGCTGCTCCGACCGGGCAGCGCCTGGAAGTACAAAGCGTCGGACGCGACGTCACGGAGCAACGGCTGGCGGAAGCGCAGCTGGCGGAGGCGCGCGATCAGGCTGAGGCGGCGAACCGCGCCAAGGGCCGGTTCCTCGCCACCATGAGCCACGAGATTCGCACGCCGATGAATGGCATTCTCGGCATGGCCAGCCTGTTGCAGGATACCTCCCAGACACCCGAGCAGCAGACGTATGTGCGCGCCATCGACCAGTCGGCGCGTACGCTGCTGGCGCTGATCGACGAGATCCTCGACTTCTCGAAGATCGAGGCGGGCAAACTCGAATTGGCTGAGGCACCGTTTGCGCTCGATGCCTGCGTGCAGGGTGCGGTGGAACTGCTGGCGCCGCGCGCGCATCAGAAGGGCCTGGAAATAGCCTGGTCGGTGAGCCCGCAGTTGCCGCGGCTGATCATCGGTGATGAAGCGCGGGTGCGGCAGATCCTGCTCAATCTTCTGTCCAACGCGGTGAAGTTCACCGATGCCGGTGGCGTCAGCGTGCGGGTCGAGGGCAGCGCCGATCCGGCGGCGGACAACGTAGTGGTCGAGATGATCGTGGAAGACACCGGCATTGGCCTGTCGGCCGACGACATGCGCCGGTTGTTCACGGAATTCGAGCAGTCAGAGGCCGCGATCCAGCGGCGCAACGGCGGCACGGGGCTCGGCCTTGCGATATCGATGCAGCTGGCGCGCGCCATGGGCGGAGAGATCCGCGTCGCGAGCGAGCCGGGGAAGGGTTCGACCTTCACGGCTGTGCTGGGGCTGCAAAGCACGGGGCAGGCCGTGCGCGAGGGCGAGCAGGCGGTGCCCGTCGACGGGGTGCGGGTGCTGCTGGCGTTCGATCGCCCGCTCGAGCGACGGGCATTGTGCGAGGCGCTCGCGTCGGCGGGGGTCTCGACGACAGCGTGCGACTTCGCTTCGGCTGCGGGCTCGCTCGAGACGGCCGTGGGCGAAGGGAAGCCGTTCGACCGGATCGTCATCGACGGAGCGGTCGGGGTGGCTGCCGCGGGTGAAATCCTCGCCAAGGCGCGCGAGCTGAATAGCCAGGTTCGCGGCGTCGTGCTGGTCAATGTACTGGCGCGAGCTCGGCTGGCGGAGTTCCGCGCCGCGGGGTTCGACGCCTATCTGGTGCGCCCGGTGCGGCCGGCGTCGATGATGATGCAGCTCGGGCTGAGAAATGTGGTGCCGGACGGCGCCAGCTCACCGGGCGTCAGCCAGCCTGGTCGCAGCCAGGATGTCGGGATCGATTCGGTCCGGCGCGTGCT
>CALRVN010000107.1:0-10601 GCA_943371625.1 Hyphomicrobium sp. CS1GBMeth3 | reverse complement strand
ATGCATTGCAGTCGAGGCAGACCATGCCGATGACCGGCTTCGCATCCGCTTGGCCGCAGGTCTGGCAAATCGACATCGTTAGAGTCTGCTCGTAGTCGGTGCCGAACTCGGTCAGCTCCTGCTGGCATTTTGGACATATAAGCTGCAGGCCGCGCCGGAAATCCGATCGTGCACCCTGAAAGCCGCAACGAAAATGGCGCAGGTATTTTTCCTCGCGCAGATTCGAGGAACGGCACTTCGGACAGCCATTGCGCACGTGAAGACGTTCCGAGTCGCACCGCGCGCAGACTTGGAAGCGTTCGACAAACTCCCGTTTCAACAGCCCTCGGTTGAACAGGCCATCAGCTTGACCCGCTACCTCGTTGGCTTCAAGTGCCACGTTGTAGGAAACGCACGCGCGCGAAGCCGGATCGAGGATCGCACTCAGCCCGCGGCCGCTGACAAAAATGCGACCGAGCAAACGGTCAGCGAGTTCGTCGCTCAAGAGAATATCGCGATGCAAGCGTGCCCGTCCCTCTTTGAAACGGCTGATGAGGCGGGCGATCCGGTCGGTCTCATGAGCCTTGAGCTTGGAGGCGTCGAGATCGGCCATCGTGCCGAGGCTGCCGGTCAAGTCGATAACCGGCAGCGCGAAGAGGGCCTTGTGCTGCCAGATAGTCGCGAGCGCGTTTGCTGACATCGGCCTTTTGACCACGATGGCATCGAAGCGGGGATCCCCCAGGGCCGCCTGTTCAGCACGGGTTGAGAGCGGTGTCGTCTCCAGATCGTCGGGCCATGCAAGGCACCCCTGTCGCAACGCCTCGAGCACCGACGGTGATGGGGAAGAAAGCGCCTCCAGCTGCGAAAACTGGGTGGTCGAAATTGCTGCGGAATGCTGGTCGGCAAGTCCCGCCTGCTCTTCCACGACGCGGCCAACCTCGGTGATGTCCAGCGGCTTGGGAAGGATGCGGTCGAAATTTTCGCAGTTCGTCCCGTTGCTGAGCAGCCCTTCGGGATCGGCAGTAATCGCGATCAGTCTCGGCACCCGGCGCCCATGCGCCTCGGCTTTGATCGTTGCGGCAACTTGCAGACCGTCCATCTGTGGCAAGTGGAAGTCCAGCAACGCCACGTCGTAGCTGTTGGTGCGTAGCGCTTCCAGCGCCTCGAGGCCGTCGGTTGCTATGTCGACTTCCAGACCCCGCTGGTTGAGCAGCAGCTTCAGCAGGTCGTGGGTAATCGGGCTGTCTTCGGCCACGAGCACCCTTCGGCTGGGAGGGCGGACGGCGCCGACGCCGTCTTCCTTGACGAGGAGGTCTGTCAGCATTGCCTTGCTCTCTGCGTTCAACTGGCCCTAAACGAGGGCGATGAGGTTTGCACCATTTCTCGCTGGCGCTCAGCGAAACACCCGATTGACCATCGCGCTGACAACCTGCGCTGGCTTGATCTTGGGCGTTTCGCCTCCGTACTTACCGCCGTAGACAACCCGGATAAGGCGCTCGTGCGCGATCTTCGTGCGAACGAAGTGGACTGCGAAGCCGTCTTTGAATGCGCGCACTATTTTCGCATCGACGTCGAGCCCATCGAACTCCACGTGAACCGGTGTCTCGAGAAATACTTCCGATAGTTTGCCGCGCAGGCGCATGCCGCTGATCGAGATCTCGACCACGGGAAATTGCAGCTTGTGACCGTCGACCGTGAGAGTGGCGCGGCCCTCGCTGCGGAAGCGCTCGCCACGACGAAGCTGCGGCGCCTCGACACACACGAAGCAGGCGAGCACGAGGACAATGATATTGTACCAGCTCCAGAAGAGGGCGATGCCGCTGGCGTCGGCAAGGGGCCGCGACTTATCGATGGCGAACGCCCAGATCACCCCGGCGACGGTCAGAACGAGGTAGGCCAGGAAGATCCGCAACATCGGCCATTGCACCATGCCTTTGCTGCGGTCCCCGCCCTTGGCGGTCACCTGGAATTTGCGCGCACGCGTGCTGCCGAGTCCGGCCATGACCGACCTCGCGATGTTGGTCGCGACGAGGAGTTGGCTCAGTTCCACCATGATGGGCAGCACGCGACCTTGCGTCAGCCACGTCATGACGGCGATCTGTACGGCAAAGAAGGGAAGCAGATGCGAAATGCCGTCGGGAACGTTGGCATAAATCGCCTGCACGTCGAATAAAAGGTAGGCGGCTGGAACGAGGAGCGCGAGCAGGCGGAAGGCGGGCGTCGCCGACCAGTAGAGAAACGTCTCCAGCAACATGATGCGGCTGACGAGCGAAGCGCGTGACGTAGGATTGAAGGGGCCGCTACGGCCGCGAAAAATCTGCGCGAACCCCAACGCCCAGCGGCTGCGCTGCGTCACGTATTCCTTCAGCCCTTCGGGTGCGAGACCAAGCGACAGCGGCTCATTGAGGTAAACGGTGCGAGAGCCGATTTCCGCGAGCCGCAGCGTGATGAGATAGTCTTCGGTGACGGAATCGGTGGGGAACTTCTTGATCTGCATGAGCGGCGCAAAGCGAAGCAGCGAAGACGTACCGCAACAGAATGCGCCGCCCCAAGCGTCCTTCGACGGCATCACGACATCGAAGAAGTAGCGCTGCTCGTCGGGCCAGACGCGTGCGAGGGAGAGGTTTCTCTGGATCGGATCGGGGTTGTAGAAATGCTGAGGCGTTTGTACCACGCCGACGTCCGGCTCGCGCGTTAGTGCCAGGGCGCGCGTGAGGAGCTGGCTCTTGGGCACGAAGTCCGCATCGAGGATGCACACGAAGTCGGGGCGCGCGGGCAGCGTCGATAGGTGCCGTAGGGCGTTGTTTATGTTGCCGGCCTTGGCGTTTTCATTGTCAAGGCGCGTGATGTACCCGCAGGCGTGCTGCTCGCACAGTACCTTCAACCAGTCGCGATGCCCGTCGTCGCACACCCACAGGCGATAGTTGGGATAGTCCATCCCGAGGGCCCCGATGATCGTGCGCTCGAGGATCGGCTCTTCCTCATTGTAGGTGCAGATGAGGACGTCGATAAGTGGTGGCCTATCCAGCGATTTCAGCCAGGGAATGTTCTGTTCGACTTCGTGTGTGCGATCGCGCGTGCGCGTCAGAAAGAAGAGCGCCAGGGAGGATCCCAGCATCGACATGAACTCGACGGCGGTGAAGAGGACGCCGAGGCCGAAGTCCAGCGTCAATCCCACCGGCGGCAGAGTATCCAGGATGCGCCACAGCATGTAGCGCCACGCCAGAACAAGGCAGACGGCAATGGCGCCTGTACGAGCCACGGTGTTGTTGCGGTCGAGCCAGGGCAAAACGGCCATTGCGATTAGCACCAGAGCCAAGCCCGGCGCGAACGCTTCCCAATAGCTGAGTTGCACGGCGCCCGTCATGAAAGCCCGATGCTCCGGCTCAGGCGCTGGATCGTGTCATGCACTATGCCGGGCGAACCTGTAGAGGTATTGAAGGTCACGCCGCCCGTGCGTCCGACGTTGCATCCGTCGCTGCCCGCCAGCCCCGGGACCGCAACGGTTACGTGGTATGGGTCGCCTGTGATCGCTGTCTGGTCGATTGCGAAGTTGGATTCGGCTGCGCCGAGCCCGGTAAGAGCAACAACAGTGCCCGAGCGCGCCTGGCTTTCGCCGCGTGGCAGAAATTCTGCCGATTGCCCGATCCATAGCTTGTTGTATACGGACTCGCTGACCGTCGCGGTGATAACCGCGCTGCTGCAATCCACGATCCGTAACAGATTCTGACCTGTCTGCGCATGCTCGCCATCGGACGTCAGAACTTGCCATATGCGCCCGCGTACTGTGGCACTGACGTCGACAGCGGACTGCTGAGCGAAGACATCCTTCTCAGAGGCAAGCTCTTTCCCGAGGTAGACTGATCGCGCCTCGCGTTCCTCGAGTTCGCTGGTGAGGTCGCCAATCTGCTGCGCAATCTCGCTGAAGCGCTGCGACGAACGCGGAAGATCATTGTAGCTGTCGCCGATGAACAGGCCATTGCGTGCGCCATCGAGTTCGATCTTGTTGCTCTCCAGACGCTTCTGTGCCGTCTCGATTTTCGTGTTGGCTATCTTGAAGTCGCGCTCTGCGTGCAGCAGAGTGGCGATGGTTTGATGTCCCCTCGCGCTCATTTCAGTCGATCGCTTTAGGGACTTTGCGGCGTCTTCCTGCTGCGCCCGTGCCGCTGTGACATCCGCCGCGAGCTCGTCAGCCCGCGCTGCAAGCTGGTGAACGCGCCCGCGCTGGAAGGCGTCGCGTTGCGCGCCGAGATCAGCCTGAATGATCTTCAACTGCTTGAGCCGGCCTTTCAGCGCCGAAGCTTCGAAGCGCAGATCGCTTACCGCGCGGCGCAAGGTGTCGATCGGACTCCGATCGGCGCGCGTGTTGCTCAGCTGCAGCAGGCGTTCACCCGGATCGACGAGTGTGCCCACAGCCAACGTCGGGATTAGAACCGAGACCTTGCCCTCAATAGGCGCCCGCAGATTGACCAGTCGTGCATTGACGGCAGCTTGGGTACTCGTGGTGGAGAGGAGTCGCTGCACCGGCAGCCAGGCAAGGGCGATCGCCACCAGCAGTGCCAGAATCGATTTGACGACCCTGCCCGACGGCAGGAAATTGGGGAAGCGTACCCGCGGCACTTCTTGTGGCGGCAATTCAATGGGTGGCGCGACCGGGATCTGTTGAGCGCGAAGGGTCTCGTTCAGCCGGGCTAACCGCTCGAGCGCGTTCGCCTCCGAGGCTGCCGCGCTCTCTAGGCTGCTCGTTGACTCGGTCAGCGCTTCCTCCTCCCGTAGTCGGAACTCAACTGACATTTCCATTCCTTTTGCGTGCGGGCCTGCAGGGGCAGCGCAGTCGCCACCAAGCCGGCGAGGCTCTGACTCTTATTGTTCCTTGCACGTGTTAGCAGGTGGGCGTTAATGCAAAGGGCGGCCGACGGAAAATACGACCACTGAAGATCATTCATTGCGCGATTCGGCTCTATTTTTGAGAACGCGCTCGATGCACATAACGTTGCAGCAAACGCATATGGTTCGTATCCGATGAAGAGAGGTCTGTAGGCTCTAGGCGGAAGATGTACGATGGCTCCCACCACGATCCGCCGCCCCACACGGTCCACCCCGCAAACACGCCCGAGTTCTCCGCCGCGTCGAGCAGCGCTGCCAGCTCGATGAGGCATTGCTCCTGTCCCGCGACGGTCGGATCGCCGCCCGCGAACTCGCCAAGAAAGCCGATACGTCCGGGCTTTTCCCGTGCCCAAGTGATGAAAGGGGCGAGCCGGCTGGAGCCTGCACCAGCAACGCAGGTGCCTTTTTTGCCGGAGCTGTCGCCGTCGAGGTACTGATGCACATCGAAGATGAAGTTGTTCGCCGGATCGGTGAATGTGGCCATCTGCGCTCCATTCCCGCTAGTAACCCACGAGTGCGCGCCCGAATAATCGGTGCCGGGGACGAGTAAGCGATTGCGCGCGCCAGTTGCGCGAATGGCATTTGTCACGGATTGGGCTGTCGCTTTCCAGTCTGCCGCGGAGATACTGGTCGGCTCGTTCATGAGGCCGAACCAGACGCGTTCGTTGTCTTTGAACTCCTTTGCCAGACGTACCCAAAGATCCTCGAGCGCCGCAGCGGGGAGGGCAGAAGTCCCAACTTTCACGGCGATTCCATCGACGTTCCTGCCACCGTAGTCGTGGGGATCGAGCACGGCGATCAAGCCGCGGTCGGTGCTCCATTGAACCACCTGCCTAAGGCGATCGAAGTCCCCCGTCGCATCTCCAGAACTGTCGAGCTCGCCGAAGAGGTCATGCTGGATTCGCTGCCAGCGAAAGGGAAGGCGCAGCACGTTGAAGCGGTGATCGGCGTAATAGTCGATCTCGGCCTCGGTGGGATAGGTGTAGTCGATGCCGTAGGTGCCAGGGACGGTGCCGAAGTCTCCGCCCGAAACGTTGGCTCCCCGCACCATGGCGGTGCTCCCCGCATAGGCGATCGGGGTGGAGGCGAAAGGAGTCATCGCTAGCGCAACCAACGAGATGAGCAGCACACGATGATCTGAGCTCAATAGCAAAGCGTCCATCTCACTACGGGGAACTATTCGCGCTGGAATTCCCAAAATTTTTTTGCTCGGTCGTACAGCCACCGACGTCGAATACTCCCGAGTGATTAACGTCGCGGCCGTGCGGTCCGACGATTCCAATCGTTCGGCTGCATTCCGGCAAGTTAGCTGAGACCAATTCGCTGTCGTCGCTAACTTGGATCAGTCCAACACCTTCATCGTGGAGATATGTTCCGAGCGCTGATCAATGTCGTGCGCCGGCTGTTGCACGTCTCGCATCGTGGCGAGAGAAGCCCGCTCTCGTCCGGGGGACTGGAGAGCCGAGTGGCAAATGTCTTGATTGCCGAGGACGACTTGATCATGGCCGACATGGTCGAGATGGTGCTTGTGACGGCCGGCTATAGCGTCTGCGGAATTGCGCGCACCGTCGCCGCTGCCGTTGCACTCGCCGAAGTTCATAAACCGGATTTCGCCGTCATTGACTTGCGGCTTGCCAATGGTGGCCTTGGCACAGCGATCGCAGCTGCATCGGATGCACTCGCCGATACCGGAATTCTCTACGCAACCGGCAACGCCAGCGCCGTCATGCTTGCGGGCGCGGTTGGACACGCCTGCCTCGCCAAGCCTTACAGCTTTCCTGACCTCATTCGAAGCCTCGCGCTGGTAGCCGAAATGAAGGCGACAGGTACGGCCAAGCCGCCGTTTCCACGCGGGTTTCGAATATTACCAGCGGCCTCAGTCAATTACGTCGCGGAGCCCGCTAATGGATGAAGCTGAGCGGATTCGGAGGCTGCTCCGTCAGCAAGCAGCTATTGCGAGCTTCGGCAGCTTCGCTCTGCGGCAATACGATCTCATGAGCGTGTTGAATGAAGCGGCAAGAGTATGCGCCGGAAGCCTAGGCGCGCGATTTTCCAAAGTCTGCCGCTATCGTCCGGTTGAGAACGATCTGCTCATCGAGGCCGGATTCGGCTGGCAAGCAGGTGTCATCGGCAACGTTGTCTCCCGCGCCGACGCTTCTTCGCCTCAAGGCCTGGCCTTTTCTACGCGTCAGCCATCGATCTGCTATGATCTGCAAAGCGGCGATTTTGAGCTCCCGGCGTTCTACGCCGAACATGGCATCGTCTCGACGGTCGATGTCATCATCAAGGGAAAAGCCAACGACAAGCCATACGGTGTCGGCAACGACAAGCCCTATGGTGTGTTGGAAATCGACAGCGACGAGCACCACCAGTACGATCAGCACGACATCGATTTCCTTACAGGATTTGCGAACATCCTGGCCGAAGCGGTCGCCACATCCGCGCGGACGGCCATCCTGCGCTCGACAATCGAGCAAATGAAGGGGCTCGTCGTCGAGAAGGATCGCCTGTTGGACCAGAAGAACGTATTGGCGGAGGAACTGCAGCATCGCGTGCGCAACAACCTGCAGCTAGTCTACGGGATGCTCAGCCAGCAATTGGCGGACACCGAGGACAAGGCGGGAAAACAGGGCATCGCCGGAATCGCGCGGCGCGTATTCACGCTGGCGCAGGTCTATGACCATCTCGGCGGCGCGGAGATGACGCGCACGACCGACTTCGGAAAGTACGTGAAGTCTCTATGCATCGACCTGGCAGATTTGCACGCGGCACCTAACGGAACGACGTTGGTTTGTGAAAGCGATACCCTGATCCTCGATCTCGACGTCGCAACGGCCTTGGGAATCATCACTACCGAGCTCGTCACGAACAGCTATGACCACGCATTCCCCGACGGCAACGGCGAGATTTCCGTCGCGGTCCGCGCCCCGACATTGGAGCACGCCTCCGCGACAATCGTCATCAGCGACAGCGGCGTCGGCTTCAAGACGAATGGCGAAAGCAAGCGCCACGGCCTTGGCCTGGTTCGCCGGCTGATTGAGCAGCTTGGGGCAAAGGCTGTCATCGATTCCGGCAGTGGCACCGCCTGGACGATAGATCTGCCGGTGGAGAGCCCGGCGCTGTCCTAAGCACGACCGCTACTTCATGTTTTGCTGAGCGCCGAGAGGTCGAGGTTATAGAGAGTCGATTTTTCGCAGGAAAGTTCTCCGGCCCTAACTTGAAGGCGCGCGAAAAGTTCATTCGCGATCCGCAACTGCTGCGCATCGATCTGACCGGAACTTACAAGACGTTTGAGGTTGTCATCGAGAGCCGTGGCAGCGCCGGCCAGATCCATATAGCCGATCGAGCCGCCGGTCCCTTTGATTTGGTGGGTTATGGCTTGCGCCTCGGCGATCGAATTGGCCGCGCCGTCGCCACGCGTCGCGCATCCCGACAGCAGACTGCCGACGCTCTCCACTTGATCTTTCAGGCTTGCGCAACCCCTCTCGAGAAGTGCGCGAAGCTGGTCCCGGGCTTCCATGCATTCCTCGCTCGCGTCGTCGAGTTTGTGCCTCGATCCACTTCAAGATCATGTTGGTAAGCGCTGCGGAAGTCTAACCTTCGTCAGCCAAAAATCGTTGATGCTCTTCACCAATGTCTCGAACTCGGCCAGCTGCACAGGCTTGTTGAGGTAGCAATTCGCCTGCAGCTCGTAGCTGTGCGCGATATCTGCTGCCGAGTCCGATGTGGTGAGAATAACCGTCGGGATGAGCTTCAGACTGTCATCTGCCTTTATCAGGGCAAGTACCTCGCGGCCATCCATCTTGGGCATGTTGAGATCGAGCAATATGAGATCGGGTCGCGGAGCATGGAAATGCTCGCCCTCATGCCGCAGGAATGCCATGGCCTCCACACCATCGCAGGCAACGTGCATGCGGATGGAAGCGTTGGCTTCGCGAAATGCTTCCTGCGTCAGTCGCGCATCTCCTGGATTGTCTTCGACCAAGAGTACCTCGATTTGGAGGCCGTAGCCGCCGATCGCTTGCATGATGTCTATTCGCTTTCGTTCCAGCGGGGCAAGTTTCCGGCTCTATCCGACCTGTGCATGCGGCAGCTTCGCTTTGGTCAGCCAAAAATCGTTGATGCTCCTGACGAGGCTCTCGAACTCGTCAAGCTGCACAGGTTTGCTGAGGTAGCAGTTCGCCCGCAGTTGATAGCTCTTCACGATATCCGCCTCCGAATTCGAGGTAGTCAGTATGACGATCGGGATGAGGTTGAGAGCGCTATCGCCTTTGATGTGGGCCAAGACCTCTCGGCCATCCATCTTGGGCAGGTTCAGATCGAGAAGGATAAGGTCCGGACGCGGAGCGTCAGCATGGGCGCCCTCCTTTTTGAGGAACGCCATGGCCTCCACGCCGTCGGTGGCAACGTGCAAGTGGATTGCTCGATTTGCATCCCGAAACGCTTCTTGTGTCAGCCTGACGTCTCCGGGGCTGTCCTCAACCAACAGAACCTCGATTGGCCGGTCGCCTGCGCCAATGGTGCTCATGGTTGCCTATTCTCCTGAAAGGGCGAAGTGGAAGGTCGATCCGTGCCCGGGCTGGGACTCGACGCAGATGCTCCCCCCGTGCCGTTCGACGATCTTCTTGCAGATCGCCAAACCGATTCCTGTACCGGTAAACTCATCACGCTTGTGCAGGCGCTGGAACATCCCGAATATCTTCTCGAAATACTGCGGCTCGATGCCGAGACCGTTGTCTCGCACCGAGAAGTCCCATTTTCCGTCTCCGCTCCTGGCGGCGCCGATATGAACATTCGGGACGCCGTTTTGATACTTGATGGCGTTGCCAACGAGGTTCTGGAACAGCTGAGTGAGCTGCATTTCATCGGCCATGACCGCGGGTAGGGCATCATGGGTGATAAGCGCGCCGCTCGCTTCGATCGAGCCCTGCAGGTTCTGGATGGCCTGCTCCAAGGCATTCTCGCTAGAGATCGCCTGCAACGGCTTTCCACGCGATCCCACTCGAGAATAGGCGAGCAGGTCCTGGATCAGTTGCTGCATGCGACGGGCGCCGTCGACGGCGAACGCTATGAATTCGTCGGCCTCAGGGTCGAGCTTACCCTTGTAGCGACGGCCAAGAAGCTGAGTGTAGCTCGCCACCATTCGTAGTGGTTCCTGCAGGTCATGCGAGGCGATATATGCGAACTGGCCCAACTCCTCGTTTGATCGATTGAGTTCGGCGACTTTCTGCAAGAGTTCGGCCGCCGCCTTCCTGCGCACACTGATATCGCGGATTGCAGCCGTCACTAATATGCCGTCGGCACTGTCCAGTGGGCTCAACATCAGTTCAATCGGGAAATCGCTTCCATCCTTGCGGCGAGCGTTGAGCTCGATGCCGGTGCCGATCTGCTGGGCAAGGGCGTCCTCCGACGAGCGCAAGTCGTCGGCGATGAGCCGTTCAGCGAATCCGGTAGGGATGATGTTCGTCACCTTTTGCCCGAGAAGCTCATCTCGCCGGTAGCCAAACTGTTTCTCTGCCTGGGCGTTCAGCAGCACGATCTCGCCGCCTTGGTCGACCACCACCATTGCGTCCGGCGCGGCCTCGAGAAGACCGCGGTACCGTCCCTCCATCTGAGCAAGATGCATCTCCGCACCCTTGCGCACGCTGATGTCGCGGATGGCCGCGGTTACCAGTGTCCCCTCGGTGCTCTCTAGAGGACTGAGCATGATCTCGATGGGGAACGTGCTGGCATCC
>CALRVN010000106.1:0-10633 GCA_943371625.1 Hyphomicrobium sp. CS1GBMeth3 | reverse complement strand
GTTCTCCGTGATCGTTTGGGGGTTGTTAGGGGAACAAAGATGGAACAATATGCGGCCATGAGCTTCAGATTTCTCCATACAGCCGATTGGCAGCTCGGCAAGCGGTTTGGCTCCTTCCCGGACGACAAGCCCGCAGTGCTGCGCGATCAGAGGTTCCAGGCGGTCGACCGTCTGGCGCAGGCGGCAGTCGCTGGCGGCTGCGCCGCGGTGCTCGTCGCCGGTGACGTATTCGACGCCGAGACTGTGCCGGAGACCCTGATTGGGCGCCTGCTGGCTCAAATGAAGGCGTATCCACAACTTGATTGGCACATGCTGCCGGGCAATCACGACCCCGCGCGAGCCGGAGGCGTGTGGAGCGCGGTTGCGGCCTGCGGCCTCCCCGGAAACGTTCGCCTGCATCTGGAGCCGAAGCCAGCCGAGATCGCGCCCGGCGTCGTGCTGTTGCCCGCGCCGCTCGCGTCCAAGCGCACCGAGACCGATCCGACGGCATGGTGGGACGACGTCGGCACTGACGCGGTGCGTATCGGTCTCGCACACGGTTCGGTTCAGGGCTTCGGCAGCAACGGCGATGCCAACGTTCCCATCGATCCCGCACGCGTGAAGTCGGCGCGGCTTTCCTATCTCGCGCTGGGTGACTGGCACGGCACGACGCGCATCTCCGACCGCGCGTGGTATTCGGGAACGCCTGAGCCCGATGGGTTTCGCGATAACGATCCCGGCAACGCGCTGATCGTGCGTGTCGATGGTCACGGCGCGCCCGCCGTGGAGCGTGTGCGCACGGCGCATTTCACCTGGCTGCGCCGCGAGCTGAAGCTGGACGGCGCCAGCGCGCTTGATCGCATCGAAGCCGAGGTGGCGGACCTTGCTGGCACGGCCGGCCGCTGCCTCATGACGCTGGAAGTCTCGGGTGCCGCGCCGCTCGCCGAGCTGGCGCGCATCGAGGAGCGGCTTTCGCGCATCGCCCTGCGCCTGTTCCATCTCACGTCCGACATGAGCGCAGTAAGCGTCTACGCTAATGCTGCCGATCTTTCTTCGCTTGCATCGCCGGCGCTGGCCGAGATCGCGCAGCGCCTCAAGGACAAGGCCGACGCAGAAGGTGGTGACGCCGTAGCCGCGCGCGCCCTCCGCAAATTGTTCGCCCTCGCGCGCCAGGTAGAGACGGGAGTGAAGGCATGAAAATCCGCGCCATCCGCTTGCGGGAGGTCGGCCGCTTCAGCGCCCCCGTTGCACTCGAAGGGCTGACGGGCGGCCTCGATGTGCTGGCCGGTCCCAACGAACTCGGCAAGTCGACCATCCTCAAGGCGGTGAACACGGCGCTGTTCATGCCGCACACCTCCAAGAAGCAGGAGATCGAGGAGCTGCGCCCCTATTCCGGCGGCGCGCCGGTGATCGAGCTCGACCTCGATTTGGGCGGCCGCTCGTGGCGGCTGCGCAAACAGTATTTGTCGTCGCGCTCGGCAGAGCTGCGCGATCTGTCGACCGGGCAAGTTTCCCGTGGCGCCGACGCCGAAACCCAGCTCTCAAAGCTTCTCGGCGGGGCAGGGCATTTCGCGCTGCTGTGCGTCACGCAAGGGAGGGCGCTCGCCGCCATGGCGCCCGTGAGGACCGGCGGCGCCACGTTCATGTCCGCCATCGAGAGCGAGGTAGAGAGCGTCGCCGACGGCAGCGCCTCGCGGCTCGTCGCCGAGCGTGTGAAGGCCGAGCTTTCTGCTTTGTTCACGAGCCACGTTCCCCCGCGCCCCACCGGCGCACTCAAGGCCGCACTGGATGAGCGTGACAGCCTCGCAAGAGAGACGGCCGCCGCGCAGGACCGGCTCGCACACGCTCAGCGGCGCCTCGAAGAGCTGGAGAAAGTGCGCGCCGGACTGACGGCACTCACCGACGTCGAGGCAGCGAACGCACGCGCCGCCGCCGCCGAAGCGGCGCGACGCGCCTTCGACGAAGCCCGCGAGGCGAGCGACAAATTGAAAGCGGCCGATGCCGCCGTCGTCGCCTGCGAGCGCCAGGCCGTTTCGGCCAAGAAACTGCTTGAGGCTTTACAGCGCCGCCTCGGCGATCTCGCGCGGCTGGAGCAGGCAACGGCCGAGGCTGCCCCGATCCTCGACGATTGCGCGCAGCGCGCTGCGGATTGCGCGGCCCGAACGCTCGACGCCCGCAAATCCCGCGACGACCTGAAGCAATCCCTCGCCGCCTTCGAGCGCGAGCGTAAAACCATCGAGCGCCGTGAGCGGCTGGCAGAGCTGACTCAGCGGCTCGTCGACGCCCGCAGCGCCGAGGCCGAGCGCAAGGCGATCGCCGACGTGCTCGCCGCCAACGCCGTCGATGAAAAGATTGTCGATGCCGCGCGCCGCGCCGCCGCCAGCATCGTGAGGCTCGAGGCACGCCTGACCGCGGCAGCTCCCCGCATCGCGCTCGCCTACGCGCCCGGCGCCATCGGCAAGGTCAAGGTCGATGGCCGTCCACTCGCCGACGGCGAGGTTCTGCAGCCGACGCGTCCGCTGACCCTCGAGATCGCCGGTATCGGCGTGCTCACCATTTCCCCCGGCCAGTCCGATGACGTCGCGGCCGAGGAAGCCGAGTTGTCCACCCAGCGGCAGCAGCTTTCGACCCTGTTGCAGCGCGCTGGCGCCAACTCCCTGGAAGACGCCGAGCGCCTGCTCGCCGAGCGCCGCGACGCAGAGGCCCGGCTCTCCGAGGTCACGCGCTACTTGAAGTCATCCGCGCCCGAAGGCGTCGACCGCCTGCAGCGTGCGCAGGCCGAACTCGCTGCGCAGGTCGACGGCACCGACGCACTTCTTTCCGCCGAGGACCTCGAGAACCGCGCCGACGAGGCCATGCAGGCACTCGGAGCCGCCGAGGCGAACCTTGCCGACGCCGAGGCGACAGAGCGCGCGACGCGCGAGGAGCTGGCGGCGTTGCGCTCTCGCGCCGCCGGCTATGCCGCCGATCTGGCGAAGTTGTCGGCCGAGTTCGGCGACGAGGACGCCCGCGCGCTAGTGCTGAACGAGCAGGGCGAGGCGCTTTCCTCCGCACAGTCGGCGCTCAACGCCGCCGCGCGCGACGCGGCCGCCTGGCGCGAGATGGCACCCGATGAGACGCGCTTGGTGCAGTTGAAGCGTGCAGCAGACTCCGCCGACGCCGTATGTCAGAAGGCGCGCCAGGACTTGGCCGTCCTTCGCCAGCAAGAGGCGGGATTGCTGGGCGAGCTGCGCACCGATCGCGCCGATGACGTCGCAACGCGCCTCGACGAGCTGCGCGACCTGTCCCTGCGTGCCGACGAGCGCTGCCGCGAGCTGCAGGAGGAGGGCGCTGCGCTGCAGCTCCTGGCGCAGGAACTCGACGCCGCCGCGACGCGGACGCGCGATCGCTTTGCCAAGCCGATCGTCGAGCGCCTCGCGCCCTATCTGCAACTGATCCTGCCGCAGTCCCGGCTCGCCCTCAGCGAGGACCTCATTCCCGAAGCCTTGGAGCGAGGCAGCACACGGGAAGACTTCGCCCGTCTCAGCGGCGGCACGCAGGAGCAACTCGGCCTGCTTGTGCGCCTGGCCTTCGCGCGCCTCCTGGCCGACACCGGAAATCCCGCGCCGCTGATCATCGACGACGCCGTAGTCAACACTGACGACGACCGGCTGCTGCGCCTGTTCCGCACCCTGCATCACGCCGCACAGAACCATCAGGTTCTCATGCTCAGCTGCCGCGAGCGCGACTTCGACGCCCTCGGCGGCCACCGCATCGCGCTCAGCCAGTGGAATGACGTCCGCGCCGCCGCGTAGCTGGGTGTGGTCCACGCCGCCTGCGCTCGCGCGTCTGCCGACCTCACAGAGCCGCCCGGCACCGCGTCCCACAAAAAAGAAAGCCGCGGCCAGCGCTGCGCCGACCGGGGCTACCTTGATCTCTCAATCTCACGCGAGAAGCCGGCCCAGCGACCAACCGGTCGCCTCGAACCGTCCCCGCTCGTCAGCAACCCGGAGACCCTTAAAGCCCCGTGCCGATCAGCGAAGGAATTTCCGGACGCGGTGCCTCGGCGGTCGGGTCGTCCGAGCGGCGCGACTTGCCCTCGAAGAACGCGCCCTGCTCGATGGCCAGCGCCTGGTGGAAGATGTCGCCCTCGACGTGGCTGGAGGACTGCAGCATGACGCGCTTGCCGCGCACCGAACCCATCACGTGGCCGCGCACGACGATCTCCTCGGCGACGATGCCACCGGTGATCCGCGCCCGCTCGCCGACAACGACGTAGGTGCCCTGGATGTCGCCCTGAACTTCGCCGTCGATCTGCACTTCGCCCCTGGAGACGAGGTTACCGTTGATCGTGAGGTCGGGACCGATGACGGAAGGCGCATTGCGCTCGGCCGGACGTGCGATACCTAGCGGACGGGCGCCAGGCGTCGGCGGAGTGCTCGAAGAGGATGGAAAGTTCGGGCTGACCTTCGGCGGCTCGGTCTCGGATCTCTTGAAATTCGGCAACATAAGCGTGCACCTCTGCTCTGACGCAACGATCGCAACGACTGGGCATAGCTAAGTCATAGGGATCAATTGCGGCCAGATGCCGAAAAATCCCCCCCGTCCAAGCATCTAAGCACAGAACGCCAGTGGGGTCATCGTCCGCAACGCCGCTACCGGCACAAAATGTGTGCATCGGTCCAATGCATTGCGCTTAACCTTTCATCGCGCGGACGGCTTCGAGCACCTCTTCCGCGTGACCCGGCACCTTCACCTTCAGCCAGCTGCGCGCGACCTTGCCCGAGGTATCTATCAGGAATGTGGCACGCTCGACGCCCATGAACGTCCGCCCGTACATCGTCTTCTCGACCCAAAGGCCGTAGGTCTCAGCGACGCTGTGCTCCTCATCGGACAACAACCGGACATCCAGGCCGTGCTTTTCACGGAATTTGCGGTGGCTCGCGGGGCTGTCTGGAGAAATTCCAAAAAGGATCGCGCCGGCGCGCTCGAACTCCCCCGCCAGGCAGGTGAAGTCCTTGGCCTCGGTCGTGCACCCCGGCGTGTCGTCTTTCGGGTAGAAATAGACGACCACGAGATGCCCGCGCTGAGCCGAAAGCTCGACCGTCGCCCCGTCGGCATCGACGAGGGTAAAATTGGGCGCCAGCGCGCCCTCTTTGATCGTCACCCGCATGCCTTTCTTTTGTCGCTTTTCCCCATGCACGTGAACCCACGCCGCACGGTAACAATGCCCGCTGCGCCTGAGGCTTAGCGGCGCAGCCGGGGCCGCACAAGGCGGTTGCGTGCTAAGGCGTGCAGCGCCGGCGTTGGCCGGCAATCGGGGGACGGGAACGAGCCGGAAACTGGCATCTGCGGCCGTCCTCGGACGGATCATCTCGCATCTCGTTGTTTGCGTCGGGACTTCGGTCTCGAAATTGTCTAGGGGCCGGACTTGCAGACGACCGGAAGACCAAGAACACAGACCGGCTATTCAACGCCGCGCACCAGCGAGCCGCCGCCTTCGAACTTGAAGCGCGCAGCCGTCGCCTGCGATCACGTCCTGCATGGTCTCGGCCGGTCGGTATTCATCCTCGCGCCGTTCGTCATGCTGGCCTTGCTCGTCGCCGGGTTGGGCTACGTGCGCCTTCGCCATGGTCCCATCTCGCTCGACTTCCTCGTCGAGCCCATTGAGCGCGGGATCAACGCCGAGCTTGCCGGCAACAAAGTGCGCATCGACGACGCCATCGTCAGCCTCTCCGAGGCGGGCGGCCTTGAATTTCGGCTCACCAACATTCGCCTGCAGGAGCGGGATGGCGATACCGTAGCATCGGCGCCCTTCGCCGCGGTCGAACTCGACACCTCAGCGCTTTGGTCGTTGCGTGCCGTGCCCGCGCGCATCGAACTGATCGAGCCGCGCCTGTTCCTCTTCTATTCGGAGAGCGGCGGCATCGCGCTTAGCTTCTCCAAACCGGTCGAGACCGTTGCAGCCGAGCCTGGTGCACAGCCGGCACCCGTTGCTCCCGCTCCTGTACCTGCGGCGCGGCCTGCGCCCACATCAGCGGAGGCGGCCAAGCCTCTGAAACGCATTGATGTGGCGCGTGTTCTCACCGACATGTCATCGCGCGCCCGCCAGGGTCTCGACGCGACGTCCTACCTGCGCGAGTTCGGCTTGCGCAACGCCACCGTCCTGCTCGACTACAGCGGTCGCACCACCGAGTGGCGCGTGCCCTCCCTCAATGTCGGCCTCACCCACGGTCGCTCGCGTAGCGTGATCACGGGCAAGGCCACGGTGTCCGCAGCCGGCGGCAAGCCCTGGCAGCTCACCTTCGAGACCGATGAATCGGAAAGCAACCGCACGCTCACGCTGAAGACGTCCGTCAGCAGTCTCGTTCCGCGCACGATCGCCGGCACCGTACCCGAGCTCAGCTTGCTTCAGTCACTCGACCTTCCCGTCGACGGACAGGCGACCATGGAGCTCACCAGCGACGGAGATGTGCGTGCCGCAACGCTGTCCATAGGCCTCGGCCACGGCAGCCTGCGGCTTCCCGCGTTGCCAGAGGCGCCGCTCGAGGTCGACGGAGGCGCGATCAAGCTCTCCTACGATGGCGTCGCTGAGAAGATCACGCTCGCGCCCTCCACGCTAAGCTGGCGCGGTAGTCGTCTCACCATTTCCGGACTCGCGGAGGCGGACGACCCAAACGCCGAGCACCCCGCGTGGAATTACCGGCTGAGTTCCAGCAACGGCTCGTTCGCCGCCGAGGAGTTCAAGGCCACCCCGATCGCCCTCGAGGAGTGGCGTGCCAGCGGCCGCGTCCTGCCGCACAAAGGCACCGTCGAGCTCGGCGAGTTCAAGCTGCGGGCTGGCGGCGCGCAGATCGACCTCAGCGGCAACCTCGTTACCGGGGCCGAGCCCGCGAGCACGCGGCTCGAGGGCACACTTGGCCCGATGTCCCTCAACACGCTAAAGACGTTATGGCCCAAGGCGATTGCGCCAGGCGCCCGCGAATGGGTCGGCGAGCGTCTCGATCGCGGCTCCGTGGTCGGCGGCCGCTTCCGCTTCTCGAGCGGCAGTCAGATGTCGTCGGAGATGAGCGTCGGCTCGAAGGAGCATCAGCTCTCCTTCCTTCTCGACGTCGCCGACCTCGAGATGCGCGTGATCGACGACCTTCCGCCTGTTGTCACCTCGCACGCGACGGTTCGCATCGAGAACGACGCTCTAGAAATCGTCATTCCCGAAGCTGGGATCGTTCTTTCGCCCGACAGCACGCTGCCTTTGAACACGGGCCGCTTCACCGCCGTCGACATCATGAGCGAGGTTCCGACCGGCGAGATCGTTTTCGCGGCCCAGCCGAATTTGGCCGCGGTGATGCAGCTCATCGCGCACGCGCGCCCGAGCTTCCTGGCTGAAACAGGACTCCCGCAGGACGGCATCGATGGCAAGGTCGACGCCAAGTTCAAGATCAACCTGCCGCTGCTCGCGGATCTGCCCGACGGATCGGTTCGCATCGAAGGCAAGGGGCGTCTCACCGACGGCCGCGTCAAGCAGGTCGCCGGCAGCTACCAGGTCCAGAGCGCCAGCATCGATTTCGATGTCACCGAGAAGGCGGCGGGCGCGAATGGTCAGATGCTGGTCAACGGCGTTCTGGCCAAGCTCAACTGGCAACGCATTTTCGACGCGTCGATCGACAAGCAGCCGCCGCTGCGACTGACCGCGACGCTCGACAACACCGACCGCAGCCAGCTCGGGCTCGACATCAATCACATCGTGCAGGGTGTGGTGCCGATCGAGCTGACGGTCGAAAATGACCAGAACAACGAGTCGATCGTGCGCCTGCACGGCGATCTGACCAACGCCGATCTCACGCTCGAAGGCGTGGCCTGGCGCAAGCCGCCGGGGCGCGCGGCGACCATCCAATGCGATATCGTGCGCGGCAAGACCCACAAAACCGAGCTGCAGAACTTCAAGGTGGCCGGTGACGACATCGCCATCGAAGGCTGGCTCGCCATCGGCGCCGACAGCCGCATGCGCGAATTCTATTTCCCTGATTTCTCCCTCAACGTCGTGACGCGCATGGAGCTGCAGGGAACGCTCGGCAGCAACGACGTCTGGAAGGTGAAGGCGCGCGGGCCGACGCTCGACGGCCGCGACTTCTTCCGCTCGCTGTTCTCGCTCGGTCAGCTGACCGAGAAGAGCGCGGCAGCGAAATCCAAGGATTCAGGCGGCATCGACCTCGATGCCGAGATCGGCACTGTCATCGGCCACCACGAAGTCTCGCTGCGTGGCGTCAAGATGAAGGTGTCCAAGCGCGGCGACAAGCTGACCGCCCTCGACGTGCGCTCGACGCTCGACGGTGGCGCGGCGCTCGCCGTCGAGCTGCGCCAGGACCCGGGCCATCCACGCAAGCTGTTGGCGGATTCGAACGACGCCGGACAGGCATTCAAGCTGATCGACTTCTATCCAAACATCCAGGGCGGCCGCGTGCGTCTCGAGGTCAACCTCGAGGGCAAGGGCGCAGCCGAGAAGACCGGCAACCTATGGGTGGAGCAGTTCCGTATTCTCGGCGACCCGATCGTGTCGGAAGTGTTTTCCGGCGCCGGCGGCGACGATGGGCGACCGGCAATCGACGGCAGTGGCCGCCCGGCCAAGCGCGTCACGCGCGAGGTGTTCGACTTCACGGTGATGCGCGTGCCGTTCTCGGTCGGCTACGGCCAGTTCGTCATGAGCGACTCGCAGCTGCGCGGGCCCATGCTCGGCGCCTCCATCCGCGGCAAGGTCGATTTCAAGATGCGCCGCGTCAATCTCGGCGGCACCTACGTTCCGTTGCAGGGCCTCAACAGCGCCTTGTGCGAGATCCCGCTGTTCGGCCAGATCATCACCGGCCCCAAGTGCGAAGGCATCACCGGGATGACCTTCGCCATCCAGGGCTCGCTGGATCGGCCTGAGGTGATCGTCAATCCTCTGTCGATGCTCGCGCCGGGCATCTTCCGTGACATCTTCCAGATGACGCCGTTCGATCCGAAGATTCAGCGCCGCGGCGACGACGACGCTCCTGTCGCGCCCGAGAGCGTCCGCGCGTCCAGCACCATCGGCAAGCCCGGAGACGTGGGTGAGACCGGCACTCCTGGAACGGTTCTCGGCAACGACACCATCGACGGCTGGAATTCGCAGACAGTCCCACCCCCGGCCAAAAAACGCCAGAAGTGAACGCGCTCGATCGCGCTGGCCAGTCGCTCGTCCTCAGACCGGCTTACCCATCTCTTGGCCGCCGTCAGGCGGCAGGGGCCCCGCGCCTTAGGCGCGGCTGTCAACTCGCGCTGTCGCGTACGCATACAAAGCTTCTGTCCGCTCGTGTCAGACCGGACGTAAGAGCACATGCTTCTTCTTGCCGAGTGACAGCTTGATCGCGCCGTCGGCATTGAGGTCAGATGCCGACACCAGCGCCTTCTCGTCCGTGACGGCCTGATCGTTGACCTTCAGGCCGCCGCCCTGGATCTGCCGCCGCGCCTCGCCGTTCGACTTCACGAGTCCCGCCTGCACGAACGCCGACAGCACGCCCAGACCGCCCGCAAGCTCCGCCTTGCCGATCTCCACGGTCGGAAGCCCTTCCGCGGTCGCGCCCTGCTCGAAAGTCTTGCGCGCCGTATCCGCCGCGGCGTCCGCCTTCGCGCGCCCGTGCATCAGCGCCGTCGCCTCGGTGGCCAGCGTCTTCTTCGCTTCGTTGATCTCCGAACCCTGCAGCGCCGCCAGCTTGGCGATCTCCGACAGCGGCAGCGTCGTGAACAGCTCCAGGAAGCGTTCGACGTCGCCGTCCTCTGTGTTGCGCCAGAACTGCCAGTAGTCGTAGGCGGACAGCATGTCCTCGTTGAGCCACACCGCGCCGGCGGCAGTCTTGCCCATCTTGGCGCCCGACGATGTCGTCAGCAGCGGGCACGTAAGCGCGTAGAGCTGATGCGTGCCCATCCGCCGCCCGAGCTCGATGCCGTTGATGATGTTGCCCCACTGATCCGAGCCGCCCATCTGAAGGTTGCAGCCGTAGCGGCGGGCAAGCTCGACATAGTCGTAGGACTGCAGGATCATGTAATTGAACTCGATGAACGAAAGCTCCTGCTCGCGATCGAGCCGCAGCTTCACCGAATCCATCGACAGCATGCGATTGATCGAGAAATGCCGGCCGACGTCGCGCAGCATCTCGATGTAGTTGAGCTTCGTCAGCCACTCGGCGTTGTCGACCATCGTCGCATCCGCCTTGCCCGTGCCGAAGCGGATGAACTTGCCGAACGTCGTCTTGATCGAGTCTTTGTTGGCGTCGATCTGCTCGTAGGTCAGAAGCTTGCGCGTCTCGTCGCGGCCTGAAGGGTCGCCCACGCGGGTGGTCCCGCCGCCCATCAGCGCGATTGGCCGGTTGCCGGTCTCCTGCAGCCAGTGCAGCATCATGATCGAGAGCAGATGCCCGACGTGCAGCGACGCCGCGGTGCAATCGTAGCCGACATAGGCGGTGACTTCGCGCTTGGCGGCCAGCTCGTCGAGCGCCGCAAGGTCCGAGCACTGGTGGATGAACCCGCGCTCGGTAAGAATTTTCAGAAAGTCGGATTTGAGATTGGTCATTGCTTCGCTATCACAGTCTGCCGGCCCCGCCGCAGCGGCGGGGCGGAACATGCACGGGAAGGATGAGATGGGCAAGCTGCAGCGCGCGTT
>CALRVN010000105.1:0-10866 GCA_943371625.1 Hyphomicrobium sp. CS1GBMeth3 | reverse complement strand
AGGTGCTGGCGATGAAGCAACAACAGCAAAAGCGCGTTCGATCGGCCCGGGACAAGAGCTGGGTGCCGGGTCAGAAGGGACAAGGTGGGGAGGGGTTGAGCCACGGATATGGCGGCAGTGGTGGCGACGGTACCGGCGCCTCCGGCCCCGACGATGGCAAGCGTGCGGCGCCGCGCCGCGCAAGTCCCTCCAGACGCGGCAGTGACGCTAAGCCCCACAACTAAGGCAGGGTTGTTTCGTCCGCGCGTGCGGCTTACACAGTGCCGGCTCCAACGACATGCCGGTGAAACGCGATGCCGCTTCTCTACTTCAACGTCCTCGAAGGCCGGACCGACGCCGAGCTCAAGACAATGCTCGACGCGGCGCATCGTGCCATGCTGGCGGCCTTCAAGGTACCCGAGCGTGACCGCTATCAGATCGTCAGCGAGCGTAAGCCGTCGCGGATGATCGTAGAGGATACGGGGCTCGGCATTCCGCGCAGCGACAACGTGATCGTGGTGCAGGTGGTGAGCCGACCGCGCGGCAAAGACGCCAAGCAGAAGTTCTATCGATTGCTGGTCGAAGAGCTGGAGATGAGCTGCGGAATCAAACCGAGCGATGTCATGGTGTCGATCGTCGAAAACACCGACGAGGACTGGTCGTTCGGGCTTGGTCGGGCGCAGTTTCTGGAAGGCGATCTGTAGCGGTCGATCAGCGCTTCGGCGCGTGTTCGGAGATCATCGAGCGCAACATCTTGACGACGCGCAAGGCCGGGCCGTTGGAGCAGCACTGGATCGAAATGCGCGCGCCCTCGAAGATGAGGAATGCTTCGTCGGCTAGCTGGTCTGGCTCAGAGTAGCCCGCGTCCTTCAGGAGACCGACGAGACGATTGCGCTTACGGGTCTTGTAGTCGTCGATGATCTGCCGCGCCGGATGGCCGATCTCGCGGAGCTCGACCGCGGCGTTTGCCAGGGCGCAACCGCGCTCGCCGCCATCGGTCAAGAGCTTCTCAACGTAGCAAACCCAGCCATCAAGCTGTGCCCGCGGGTCGGCGGGGAAGTCGCGCGCGAGCTGCTCCCACACCTCATCGCCCTCCTTCGCCAACTCGGTGAGGTAGGCGGCGATCAGCTCGTCCTTGGAGCCGAAGTGCCGGTACAGCGTCATCTTGTTGGTGGCGGCGGCCTCCGCGATGGCGTCGACGCCCACGGCGCGGATTCCCTGAGCGTAGAAAAGCTTGCGCGCAGCGACGAGGATTCGCTCGCGGGGAGGCGGCTGGTTGGCGTCAGCTGAGCGGTTAATGGTGCTTACCATGGCCTCTTGACATAGGGTGTTACCGGTCAGTATACCAGTGACGTTACCGGTCAGTAACATAGGTTGCGGGCCATGTCAGGCCCCTTGTTTTGCACCGCACAAACTCGCGAGCACACCATGCAGCCAGCGCGTACAGTCGACGATAGTCAGCTGGGGGACAGCACCAGCGGCAACATCCTCTGCCTCACCAGCAGCCCTCGGGGCGAAACTTCGTACTCCAATCTCGTAGCGATGCGCGTTCTGCGGGAGTTGCGTCAAGTATATCCCGGCGCCACGGTCACGATTCGCGACCTCGTCCGCAAGCCGCTTCCCCACATCGACGACGATTTCGTCACGGCCACGCGCTCCGTTGCGGGCGCACGGACCGACCGCCAGCGGGCGCAGGTAGAGCGTTCGGACGAGTTGATCGACGAGCTGGCCGACGCCGACGTCGTGGTCATCGCGGCATCAATGATTAACTTCGGTATACCATCGACGCTCAAGGCCTGGGTCGATCATGTCGTGCGTCCGGGGCGGACGTACGGCTACACTGAGCATGGCTCGAGAGGCATGCTCCGTGGGCGTCGCGCTATCCTTGTCCTCGCCCGGGGTGGTATCTACTCGGGGGGCCCGTTGCGCTCACACGAGCACGACGAGAGCTACCTGCGCTCGGTGCTGGAGTTCATCGGCATCACCGATGTGCAGACGATCCTGATCGAGGGCATGGCGCTCGGTCCCGAATTTGCCGAGCGGGCAGTCGATGCCGCCATGCGGCGAGCAGGGGCAGTCGCCGGGGTGCTGGCGGCGGCCTGAAGCACGGCCGATACAATCTGACGCTATCCGGGAGCGCGCGTCGCGCTCCCTCAGCCTATCGAACGGACATGATGCCTGTAACTTCATTCTCCCGATTTGCTGCGCCGCTGGCCGTGCTTTCGGTGCTGCTACTTGCCGCTTGCGGCGAGGCGAACAAAGGCGCGCAGGGTGGTGCGCCGCCGCCGCCGCAGGTGAGCGTCGCAAAGCCAGTGCAGAAGCTGGTGACCGACCACGACGAATACGTCGGCCGCTTCGTCGCGCTGGATTTCGTCGAGGTGCGGGCGCGCGTCTCCGGCTACCTCGAGAAGATCCACTTCAAGGACGGCCAGCTCGTCAAGGAAGGCGATCTGCTGTTTACGATCGACCGGCGGCCGTTCGAGGCAACGCTGGCACAAGCCAAGGCAGCGGTAGAGCAAGCGAAGGCGAACCTCGCGTTTGCCGAGAGCGATTTGAAGCGCGGCGAGAGCCTGCGCACGGGAACGACCATCACGCAGCAGGCGCTGGATCAGCGACTGCAGGCATCGCGCGTCGCTTCGGCGGCGGTGACCTCACAAGATGCCGCGCTGCAGCAGGCGGAGCTGGACTTGAGCTTTACCGAACTCAAAGCCCCGGTGTCCGGACGCATTGGCGACCGGCGCGTGTCGATCGGAAACCTCGTTTCCGGCGGCGCCTCTGGCTCTACGACGCTGCTTGCGACGATCGCGTCGATCGACCCGATCCGCTTCGAGTTCACGATGGATGAGGCCTCGTACCTGCGCTACCTGCGCATGGCGGGCGACGCAGCCTCGGGCGCCGACCGCGGCATGACACTGCCGGTCCGCCTCAAGCTTATCGACGAGGACGGCTACACGCACGAAGGCAAGATCGACTTCGTCGACAACGCCATCGACCGCTCATCGGGCACCATCCGTGGCCGTGCGCTGTTCGCCAACGCGGACGGCAAGCTGACGCCGGGCATGTTCGGCCGTATCCAGATCGCGACCACTGCGCCTACGGCAGCTCTTCTGGTGCCTGACGCCGCCATCGCGACTGAGCAGGTGCGCAAGTTCGTCTACGTGCTCGATAAGGACAACGTGGCGACGCCGAAGTACGTCACGCCGGGACAGCTGATCGGCAACCTGCGCGTGGTGCAGGGGCTCGAACCTACAGACACGCTCATCGTCAACGGGCTGATGCGGGTGCGGCCGGGCCTGAAGGTGGCGCCGCAAGAAGTGCCTGCCGATCCTAGCGCCACGAATACGTCCTCCAGCATCAACTAGAGCGGGCCGCGATGCGTCTTTCGCACTTCTTCATCGACCGGCCGATCTTTGCCAGCGTCATCTCGGTGGTGTTCATCATCCTGGGTGCTGTGGCCGTGTTCCGGCTGCCGATCGCTCAGTATCCCGACATCGCACCGCCGCAGGTGACGGTCACCGGGCAATACCCGGGCGCCAGTGCGGAGGTCGTCGCGTCGACGGTGGTTGCTCCGTTGGAGCAGCAGATCAACGGCGTTGAGCACATGCTCTACATCTCGTCGAACTCGACGGTGGACGGGCGCTTCACGATCTCGGTGACGTTCGACCTCGGCACCAACCTCGATACAGCACAGGTGCAGGTGCAGAACCGCGTGCAGATCGCGCAGCCGCGCCTGCCGGCAGACGTGCGCAACATCGGTGTGACGGTGGCGAAGGCTTCGCCCGACCTGATGATGGTCGTGCATCTCTATTCGCCAGATCAGTCGCGCGACACGCTGTTCATATCGAACTATGCCAGCGTCAACGTCGTCGACGTGCTGACCCGCATCGAGGGCATCGGCTCGATCACGGTGTTCGGCAGCCGCGACTATTCCATGCGCGTCTGGCTCGATCCGGATCGCCTGCAGTCTCTGGGATTGACCGCGAACGACGTGACGACGGCGCTGCAGCGCCAGAACGTGCAGGTCGCGGCGGGTATTCTCAATCAGCCGCCGGTGGAGCAGCCGGGCGCCTTCCAGGTCTCGGTGCAGACTCTCGGGCGCCTAGCCGATCCCGATCAATTCGGCCAGATCGTCGTCAAGCAGAGTAACGACGCGGTCGTGCGCCTAAAAGACGTGGCGCGCGTGGAGTTGGCGGCGCTCGACTACGGCGTGATCTCTTATCTCGACAAAAATCCGGCCGTGGCGCTGGGCGTCTTCCAGTTGCCAGGCTCGAACGCCATCGACACGGCGGCGAAGATCAAGGCGACGATGGAGGAGCTCTCGAAGAGCTTCCCGGCCGGTCTCAAGTACGACATCATCTACAACCCGACCGAGTTCATTCAGCAGTCGGTCGACGCGGTCGTGCACACGATCCTCGAAGCCGTGGTGCTCGTCGTTCTCGTCGTCATCCTGTTTCTGCAGACTTGGCGGGCCGCGATAATTCCAATCGTCGCGATCCCCGTATCACTCATCGGCACATTCTTCCTGATGGCGACGTTCGGGTTCTCACTCAACAACCTGTCGCTGTTCGGACTAGTGCTCGCCATCGGCATCGTGGTGGACGACGCGATCGTCGTGGTCGAGAACGTCGAACGCAACATGGCCAACGGGCTCAGTCCGCGCGAAGCAGCCTACCGCACCATGGAAGAGGTGGGCGGGGCGCTGATCGCCATCGCGCTGGTGCTCAGCGCCGTCTTCGTGCCGACCGCGTTCATCACGGGCATCTCGGGGCAGTTCTACCGCCAGTTCGCGCTGACCATCGCCGGCGCCACGGTCATCTCGCTGATCGTGTCGCTGACGCTGTCGCCGGCGCTGTGCGCGATGCTGCTGAAGCCGCATTCGGAGAGCCACAGCTCAGCCTGGTACATGTGGCCGATCAATGCATTCTTCCGAGCGTTCAACTGGAGTTTCGAGAAGCTCTCGCATGCGTACGGCTGGATGGTCGGGCGCCTCGTGCGTCTCGCCGTGCTGATGCTCATCGTCTACGCCGGCGTCATCGTGTTCGGCATGAACGAGTTCCGCAAGACCCCGATCGGCTTCATTCCCGCAGTCGACGGCGGCTATCTCATTACCGTCACGCAGCTTCCGCCGGCCTCGTCGCTGGCGCGCACGGATGCGGTCAACAAGCGGGCCGTGGAGCTGGCATTGGCGACGCCGGGCGTCGCGCATGCGGTGAACTTCGTCGGCTTCTCCGGCGCGACGCGCACCAACCAGCCCAACGCCGGCGCCATCTTCGTGACGCTCAAGCCATTCGATGAGCGGGCCAAAGACCCGAACCAGTCGGCGCAGGCGATCCAGAAGGCGCTGCTGGGCAAATTCTCGGCGATCCAGGACGCGATGGTGCTCGTAGTCGCCCCGCCACCCGTGCGCGGCATCGGTAGCGCCGGCGGCTTCCGCATGATGGTTCAGGATCGCGGCGGCAACGGATCAGCAGCGCTGCAGCAGGCCGTCATGGCGATGATGGCGAAGGCAAACCAGACGCCGGGCCTCATGCAGGTGTTCTCGCTGTTCGAGAACTCGACGCCACAGATCTATCTCGACATCGACCGCGTCAAAGCGCAGATGCTCGGCATCAACATCACCGATGTCTTCACCGGGCTGCAGACGTACCTCGGTTCGGCCTACGTGAACGACTTCAACCTGCTCGGCCGTACATTCCGCGTCACGGCGCAGGCCGACAGCCCGTTCCGTGTCGACATCAAGGACATCCTGAAGATCCGCGTGCGCAACTCGTCGGGCGATACGGTGCCGCTCGGCAGCTTCACGACGGTGCACGACATCTCGGCGCCGTCGCGCGTGCCGCGCTACAACCTTTATCCCGCGGCGGAGCTCGACGGTTCGGCGGCACCCGGATACTCGCAGGGGCAGGCGATCGACCTGATGCAGCAGATCGCGGCCGAAACACTGCCGCAGGGCTTCGGCTACGAGTGGACCGAACTCGCGTACCAGCAGATCCGAGCCGGCAACACCGCGGCGTTCGCGTTCGCGCTGGGCGTGGTGTTCGTGTTCCTGGTGCTCGCGGCGCAGTTCGAGAGTTTGACGCTGCCGCTGGCGGTCATCCTGATCGTGCCGATGAGTTTGATCGCATCGATCAGCGGCGTGATCCTGCGCGGGATGGACAATAACATCCTGACGCAGGTGGGCTTCATCGTGCTCATAGGTCTCGCGGCGAAGAACGCCATTCTGATCGTCGAATTTGCGGCGCAGCTGGAAGACGCCGGCCGCAGCAAGTTCGAAGCGGCGACCGAGGCCGCCCGGCTGCGTATGCGGCCGATCTTGATGACGTCGCTCGCATTCATTCTGGGCGTCGTGCCGTTGGTGTGGGCGATCGGCGCCGGTGCCGAGCTACGGCAGGCACTCGGGACGGCCGTGTTCGCCGGCATGATTGGCGTCACGTTCTTCGGCCTCATCTTCACGCCGGTGTTCTACGTGGTGAGCCGTTGGCTCGGTCAGGTGTTCTCGCGCCGCCGCGGCACCGAACCCGAAACGCCGGGACACGTGCACCCGGCCGAGTAGCTCTCTGATCATTAGGGAGGCACACAAAACGTTTTCGGATCACGGTAACTGCCGCGGTCGCGGAACATGATTTTATCGGAGGGCCGGATCCGGCGGCCCGGCCGAAGCGTTGCTAGCAAGCCCTAATCCGTCTGCACCCAGCCAACTCCAATCCTCGCGAGGCGCCAGATGATCAAGCTGACTGTTAACGGCAACGCAGTGGAGTTCGACGGCGATCCGTCGATGCCGCTGCTCTGGTTCCTCCGCGACGAGCAGGGACTCACCGGTACCAAGTTCGGATGCGGCGTTGCCCAGTGCGGCGCTTGCACTGTGCACGTCAACGGCGAGCCGCGGCGCTCATGCGTGTCGCCGATGAACGCGCTCGACGGCGCCGACGTGCTGACGATCGAGGCTGCGAGGAGCAAAGAGGCCGCGGCGGTGCAGGCGGCGTGGGTCGCTCTGGACGTGCCGCAGTGCGGGTACTGCCAGTCGGGACAGATCATGTCGGCCGTCGGGCTTCTGAGCATGAACCCGAAGCCGACGGACGAGGACATTGACCTCGCCATGACCGGCAACGTCTGCCGCTGTTGCACCTATCACCGCATTCGCGCGGCCATCCATGACGCGTCACGGCGGCTGGAGGGCTGAGCATGAACATTGCCATTTCAGCCAGCCGGCGTGAGTTTCTCAAAGGCTCGTCGGCGGTCGGCCTCGTCGTCGGCTTTCACTTCCCGCTGGCTGGTCGCGCGTTGGCGGAGGAGCCGAAGGGCGAGTTCGTGCCGAACGCGTTCATTCGTATCGCGCCGGACAACACCGTCACCGTGCTGTGCAAGCACATCGAATTCGGGCAGGGCCCCTATACCGGCGTGGCGACCATTCTTGCCGATGAACTCGATGCGGACTGGGCGCAGATGCGCGTCGAGTCCGCGCCGGCCGACGTGAAAAAGTATGCCAACAGCGCGTTCGGCATTCAGGGCACCGGCGGCTCTACTGCCATGGCCAACTCGTGGGACCAGTTGCGGTCGGCGGGCGCGGAAGCGCGGGCGCGCCTCATCGCGGCGGCGGCCAAGAAGTGGGGCGTCGATGCCGGCTCGATCACCATCGAGACGGGTGTGGTTAGGGGTTCGGGTGGGTCGGCCACGTTCGGCGAACTGGCGGAGCTGGCACAGCAGACCGAGGTCGCGGGGCCGTTCAAGCCGAAGGATCCCGACGCCTGGAAGCTGATCGGCGCCGCCAAGCTGCCGAAGGTCGATACGGTCGAGAAGACCAACGGAACGGCGGTTTACACGATCGACGTGAAGCTGCCCAACATGCTGACGTGCGTGCTCGCGCGTCCGTCGCGCTTTCACGCCAAGGTCAAATCGTTCGACGCGGCGGATGCGCTGGCGATCCCCGGCGTCAAAGAAGTGTTCGCGGTTTCGCAGGGAGTTGCGGTTCTGGCCACCGGCTTCTGGGCGGCAAAGAAGGGCCGCGATGCCGTGAAGGTCGTCTGGGACGAGGCCGGGACCGAGGCGCGCGGCACCGACCAGCTCGTCAAGGAGTATGTCGATCTCGCCGGACAACAGGGCAAGATCGCCCGCAACGACGGTGACACGGACGCGGCGCTTTCGGGCGCGGCGAAAGTCGTCGAGGCGACGTACGCTTTCCCATACCTCGCGCATGCCCCGATGGAGCCGAACAACTGCGTCATCTATCGCAGGGCCGATGGCAGCGTCGAATTGGCGTTCGGCTGCCAGATGCCGACGGTCGACCAGCAGGTGGCTGCCGGGATCCTCGGGGTCACACCGGACAAGGTGACGATCAAGACGCTGCTTGCAGGCGGTAGCTTCGGGCGGCGTGCAACGCCATCGGGTGATATGGCCGCTGAAGCTGCCGAGGTCATGAAGGGCGCGAAGCATCAGGGTCCGATCAAGGTGCTGTGGACGCGCGAGGACGATATCAAAGGTGGCCGCTATCGCCCCGTGTTCGTGCACAAGCTGCGCGGCGCCGTCGACAAGGACGGCAACATCTCGGCCTGGGACCAGGTGATCGTCGGCCAGTCGTTCATGAAGGGCTCGCCGTTCGAAGCGGGCATGATCAAGGACGGCGTCGATCAGACGATGGTGGAAGGCGCATCGACGCTTCCCTACCAGATACCGAACCTGCGCGTGTCGGCGCACATGACGGAGGTCGGTGTGCCGACGCTGTGGTGGCGTTCGGTCGGCTCGACGCACACTGCGTTTTCGACGGAGACGTTCCTCGACCAGCTTGCGGAACTCGCCAGCGTGGATCCTTTGGAGATACGGCGTAAACTATTGGCTAAGCATCCGCGCCATCTCGGTGTTCTTGAGCTGGCGGCAGAGAAGGCGGGATGGAGCACACCGCTTCCGAAAGGGCGTGCGCGCGGTCTCGCAGTGCACGAGTCCTTCCATTCGTTCGTCGCGCACGTCGTTGAAGTGTCGGTCGGCGAGGATAATCTGCCGAAGGTGGAACGCGTCGTCGTCGCTGCCGATTGCGGCATTGCCATCAATCCGGATATCATCAAGGCGCAGCTCGAAGGAGGCATGGGATTCGGGTTGTCGGCGGCAATGTTCGCGTCGGTCGATCTCGAGGACGGCCGTGTGGTGCAGTCCAACTTCCATGACTATCGCGTGCTGCGCATCAACGAGATGCCCGACGTCGAGGTGCATATCGTGACCTCGAAGGAGAAGCCGACCGGCATCGGTGAGCCGGGCACGCCGCCAGTAGCGCCCGCAATTGCAAATGCGTGGGCGAAGCTGACGGGGCAGCGCATTTTCACGCTGCCGTTCACGCATTCAGCGGCAAAGGCATAGGGAGGCGAGCATGCGGAAAATTCTCATCCTGCTGGCCGGCGCGGTCGGCATCGTGCTCGTCGGCGCGGCCGTTTCCGCCAAGCAGCCCGACCCGGCGACGACGCTGAAATCCGTGCAATCGTTTGCTTCGATCGCAGACGATAAGCAGCGCTCCCTGGCGCTGTTCAGCGAGGCCGGCAAGGTCATCACGCACGCCCGCTGCACGAACTGTCACCCGGCGGGCGACCGACCGTTCCAGGGCGACGATCGGCATCCGCACATGCCTCTCGTGGTGCGCGGCGTCGATAATTTCGGCGCCATCGGCATGCGCTGCACCACGTGTCACGGCCCGCAGAATTTCGATCCTGCGGGCGTGCCGGGGAACCCGGTGTGGCACATGGCGCCGATCGAGATGGCGTGGGTCGGCAAGTCGTTGGGCGAGATCTGCCAGCAGATCAAGGATCCCAATCGCAACGGCGGGAAGTCGCTGGAAGAACTCATTCATCATATGGCGGAAGATCCGCTCGTAGGATGGGGCTGGAATCCCGGCGTCGGGCGTCAGCCAGCGCCGGGCACTCAGAAAGAGTTCGGTGAGCTGATCAAAGCCTGGGTGGACACGGGCGCCGTATGCCCGGCAACTTGAACTCGCGCTAGCGAGGTAGACCGATGAACATCAGGGTTGAGCCTCCGGTCGAAGCGGGGCGCGATACTTGGCAGACGGCGCGGCGATGGCTCGCCGAGCACGGCCAGATCGCGCTGGCGACTGTCGTGTCGACGTGGGGGTCAGCGCCTGTACCTGCCGGTGGGCAACTCGTCATCGCTCCGGGAGATCGCTTTGAAGGTTCGGTTTCCGGCGGATGCGTCGAGGTCGATGTCCTCGTCGAGGCGGCGGATGTCATGGCCGTGGGCAAGCCGAGGCTGCTCGAGTATGGCGTCAGCGACGAGGCGGCGTGGCGTGCGGGGCTTGCATGTGGCGGGTCAGTCAAGGTGCTCGTCGAGTCGCTGACGCAGGCAGACCTACCGTTCATCGATGCGGTGATCGCGGCTGGTGCGCAGCGCAAGAGCATCCTGGTCGTCAGGCGCTTGGCGGATGGTGAGCGCCAGATTTATGTGCGCGGCGAGGAGTGCCCGGTCGTATTCGCGCCGTGCTTTACTTCTGGTGCGACCTCTCTGATCGACACCCCGGATGGGCAGGTCGTCGTGCAGCCGCTGTTGCCGTCGCTGCGTGTCATCGTCGCCGGCGCGACGCACATCGGACAGGTGTTCGCCGATATGGCGCGCCTCGTCGGATACAGCGTCATTGTCGTCGATCCACGGCCGATGTTCGCCAACGAGGAGCGGTTCAACAGGGCCGTGGCGATGCCGCAGTGGCCGGAGACGTTCGAGGAACTGGGGCTCGATGAGCGCACGGCGGTCGTGGCGTTGACGCATGCCTCGCACATCGATGACGTGGCGTTGATGGCGGCGCTGCGCTCGCCGTGCATGTATATCGGCGCGCTCGGCTCGCGCGGTACGAACGCCAAGCGGAGCGAGCGGCTGAAGGCAGAAGGCTTCAGCGAAGAG
>CALRVN010000104.1:0-10878 GCA_943371625.1 Hyphomicrobium sp. CS1GBMeth3 | reverse complement strand
TGATATCGACGCCCGTCAGCACCACCTCGCGGCATCCGGCTTCTGCGAGATGGCGGATCTGCGCCACGACTTCGCCGGCCGGCACCGAGCGCGATGGTCCGCGCCCAAATGGAATGATGCAGAAGGTGCAACGATGATCGCAGCCGTTTTGCACTTGCACGAATGCGCGCGTGCGCGATCCGTACCCGTCGATGAGGTGCCCGGCGGTCTCGCGCACACTCATGATGTCGTCGACCTGCACGCGCTCCGATCCGGCGGTCGATAAGCCGACGAAGGTCTCGGCCTTCATCTTCTCGGCATTGCCGATGACGTGGTCGACCTCGTCCAGCGCTGCAAAGCGCTCCGGCTCGGTCTGCGCCGCACACCCGGTGACGATGATGCGCGCTGACGGATGATCGCGGCGTAGCTTGCGAATGGTCTGCGTCGCCCGGCGCACCGCCTCGCCAGTCACCGCACACGTGTTGACGATGATCGCATCGTCGAGCCCCGCCGCCACCGCGTGGTGACGCATGACCTCGGACTCATAAGCGTTGAGTCGGCAGCCGAGCGTTATGACGATGGGGTCTGCCATTTCAGCTCAGGTTGCCTCGATTGCAGTTTGCCGCGGGGCCGATGAGGAGCCGATCCGCGCATGAGGAGCCTGGCGCAAACGGGATATTCGGCAGGTTAACTTAGGTGCGGTCATACTGGACAACTTTGTCGTTCGCTAGACGGGGGCGCGCGACAGAGTAACTGGACTGAGCGTACCCTCAAACTCGAGCTCCGCCGGCCCTCGCATCAGTATGTGGTCGTTTTCGGCCCATTCGATGAACAGCGTGCCGCCGGGCAGCTCCACCGCGACCTTCCGGTCGGTCAGCCCCTTTCGCGCTGCAGCGACCGCCGCGGCGCAGGCTGCTGTGCCGCAGGCCCGCGTCAGGCCCGCACCCCGTTCCCACGTTCTCAGCTTCAGCTCGTTTCGTGACCTGACCTCGGCAAGGGAGATATTTGCCCGTTCCGGGAAGATCGGATGGTTCTCCAGCAGCGGGCCGAAGCGCTCGAGGTCGTGAGCGTTCACGTCGTCGACCCAGAAGATGGCGTGCGGGTTGCCGACATTGACCACCGACGGCGTGTGTAGCACCGGGGCGTCGATAGGTCCGATTTGCAGCTCGATGCCGGTGGTATCCTCGAACGGCTCCGCGAGTGGAATGTCGCTCCATCCAAACCGCGGCTTGCCCATGTCGATGGTGATGCTGTCTGCGCCGTCAACCTTTGCCTTCAGAAGCCCGGCGCTGGTCTCGACGCTCACCTCGGGACGCCCGCTCTCCTCCGACAAGAACAGCGCGATGCAGCGGGTGGCATTGCCGCACGCGCTCACTTCCGAGCCGTCGGCGTTGAAGATGCGCATGAAGACGTCGGCGCTTTGTGACGGCTCGACGACGATGACCTGATCGCACCCGATCCCGGATTTGCGGTCGCCGATGCGACGCGCGTCCTCAGCGCCCAGCGAGACGGGGTGAGCACGCCCATCGAGAACGACGAAGTCGTTGCCGAGGCCGTTCATCTTTCGGAAGGGGATGCTGGCGGTATCCGTCATGCGTCCATATATGGCGCGAAGGCCCCGAAAGACAATCGACCGGAGATTTGGCGGATGACGAGATCGAGCCTGCGCAACTTTGTGATGTTCCTTGTCGCGGCGGCGATCGGCGTTCCACCAGCAGCGGCTGTCATAACCGACGCCCCGCCACCCGAGAAACCGAGCAAGATCAAGGTCGAGACGTTCGCCACCGGCCTCGAGCACCCCTGGGGCATGCAGTTCCTCCCCGATGGACGCATCCTGGTTACCGAGCGCCCCGGTCGGATGCGCCTGATTTCCAAGGACGGCAAACTTTCACCTGCCATCTTGGACGGCCTCCCCGAGGTTGCAGCTGTCGGCCAGGGTGGCCTCCTCGACGTCCTGCTGTCACCGGACTTCGAGACCAGCCGCCTCATCTACATCTCCTACGGTGAGCCGCGCGAGAATGGCGAGAACGGCACGACGGTCGCCCGCGCCAAGCTGGTGCCCGACGGCGACGGAGCCAAGCTCGAGGATCTGAAGGTGATCTTCCGCCAGCAGCCGGCGGCCAAGAGCGGACACCATTTCGGCTCGCGCCTGGTCTGGGCGAAGGACGGCACCCTCTTCATCACCACCGGCGAGCGAAACTCGTTGCGCGCGCAATCGCAGAACCCCGCCAACGACATCGGCAAGGTGGTCCGCATCAAGCCCGATGGCAGCATCCCCGACGACAATCCGAAGCTGCCCGGCTGGGCACCCGAGGTGTGGTCGATCGGGCATCGCAACATGCAGGGCGCGGCGCTGCGTCCTGACACCGGCAAGCTCTACACTGTCGAGCACGGCGCGCAGGGCGGCGACGAGTTGAACCATCCCGAGGCGGGCAAGAACTACGGCTGGCCGATCATCACCTACGGCATCGACTACTCCGGCGCCAAAATCGGCGAGGGCACCGAAAAGGCGGGCATGGAGCCCGCGGTCTATTACTGGGTGCCGTCGATCGCCACGTCGGGCCTAGCCTTCTACACCGGCGACCTCTTCCCGGAATGGAAGGGCAATGCCTTCGTCGGCGGCCTTGCCGGAACTCAGGTGCAGCGCCTCGTCTTCGAGGGCGACGACGTCGTCGCGGCGGAAACGCTGCTCGAGGACCAGGGCAAGCGCATCCGCGATGTCCGCCAGGGACCCGATGGCGCGCTCTGGCTCCTCGCCGACGACACCGGCGAAGTCCTCCGCGTCACGCCCGGTGAATAGTCAGCGCTGAGCTACGCGATCAGCGATGTCCATTGGGGATACAGCTCGCTCATGTAAAACGCGTGCTTTTCCGTCCAGACGTAGCCCGCGTTGCCATCCGGTTTGCAAATGTCGAGCCTTCCCAAGCATTCGTAGAGTTCATCCTCCGGCTTCGCGTACTCCATGATCGCGATGAGCGCTAAAACCACGGTGTCGTAGCTGCATCCCCTCTCGCGATTCTCGGATGCCCTGCTCGCGAATTCTTCAGGTTCGCAGTCGAAGACGAGGGGGGTGCTATGGCTCCCGTCCCCAATGCGCATCATGATTTTGAGTTTTTCGAGCACGGCCGCGGCGATCTGCCATCCTGAGCAGTACATGTGGTCGAACGACGGGACGCCGTCGCCGTCGTCTCGCAGCCAGTGATCTCGGATGTGGTGGGCCAACACTGCTACGAGCTCTTCGTAGCGCGGTTTGTCAGCTTCCAAATCTCGCATCGCCTTCACTCAAAGGGACGTACCAGGGATAGCCCCGGTAACGGGGCCGAAGCCGCCAAGCCATGCCGGCGCTCCGATTGGAACCATGGCCCATGTTGGCGGTTTGAGGATAATTGCGGGCGCCGACCCGCGGGCAATGCTAAAGAGCGCGACATGACTGATCCGTCCAGGCAACAGACCCCGCTTTCCCGCGCAAGCCGCAGGCTGCTGCAGCTTTCGCTGGTGACGCCCCGGCCCTGCCCTGTCGGCGGCTGCATTTGCCTCACCCTGCCCGAACGGCGGTCCCTGCGGCGCGTGACAAAAATTGCTCGGCAATGGCGCCGCCAAGTCCGCCGCCGGGCTCAGCAAATCGCCCGGGCGCGTGCCGAAGCCCGCAATTTGGGGCCCCGTTGACGCATGGATCGCCGGTCGGCCTCGAAAAGTTGACAGAACGAGCCCCTGAGGGCATATCCGCCCCATCACGACGGCCCTGATCTCAGAGCCGCCGCCCTGTGCGATCACCTCGCGTGGTTGATGCAGGGGGGTCAACATCCGCCAGCGCGTTGCGCCCGCGGATGCGATTTTCGTTTGCGCTATCGGGGTCCGCATTACCCGCCGGCGCTTTGGTGAAGGACGAGCATGTTCCAATCGCTGTCAGATCGCCTCTCTGGCATTCTCGACAAGCTGACCCGCCGCGGCGCTCTCACCGAGAGCGACGTTGCCGAGGCCATGCGCGAGGTTCGTCGCGCACTGCTGGAAGCCGACGTCGCCCTCGATGTCGTGCGCGACTTCACCGAGAAGGTGCGGGCCAAGGCGGTCGGCCAGGAAGTTCTGCGCTCCATCACTCCCGGCCAGATGGTCGTCAAGATCGTCAACGACGAGCTTGTCGCCATGCTCGGCTCGGAAAGCTCGACCATCGACCTGCACGCGGCTCCGCCCGTCGCCATCATGATGGTCGGCCTGCAGGGCTCCGGTAAGACGACGACGACCGCGAAGATCGCCAAGCGCCTCACCGATCGCGACAAGAAAAAAGTGCTGATGGCCTCGCTCGATACGCGGCGCCCGGCAGCCCAGGAACAGCTGCGTGTGCTCGGCGAGCAGACGGGCGTGGACACGCTCGCCATCGTCGCCGGCCAGACGCCGCAGCAGATCGCCAAGCGTGCGCTGGATGCCGCCAGGCTCGGCGGCTACGACGTCGTCATGCTCGACACCGCCGGCCGCATCCACATCGACGAAGACCTGATGCGCGAATCCGCCGAGGTGCGCGACATCGCGACCCCTCACGAGACGCTGCTCGTCGCCGACAGCCTCACTGGCCAGGACGCCGTCAACGTTGCCAAGTCCTTCGACGAGCGCGTCGGCATCACCGGCATCGTCCTGACGCGCGCCGACGGCGACGCGCGCGGCGGCGCTGCACTGTCGATGCGCGCCGTCACCGGCAAGCCGATCAAGCTTCTCGGCGTCGGAGAGAAGTGGGACGAGCTGGAGGATTTCCATCCCTCGCGCGTCGCTTCGCGCATTCTCGGCATGGGTGACGTCGTCTCGCTGGTCGAGAAGGCGGCGCAGACCATAGACACCGAGAAGGCGACGAAGATCGCCGAGAAGATGAAGAAGGGCCTCTTCGATCTCGATGACATGGCCGAGCAGCTGAAACAGATGCAGCGCATCGGCGGCATGTCGGGTGTGCTCGGAATGCTGCCCGGCATGGGCAAGATCAAATCTCAGATCGCCGATGCGAACCTCGACGACGGCATCCTGAAGCGTCAGCACGCCATCATCACGTCGATGACGCCGCACGAGCGGCGCAACCCCAAGGTGCTCGACGCTCGCCGCAAGCGCCGTATCGCCGCCGGATCCGGCACCAAGGTCGAGGACGTCAACAAGCTCGTGAAAATGCACCGCCAGATGGCGGACATGATGAAGTCGCTCGGCAAGAACAAGGGAATGCTCAACCGCCTAGTCGGTGGCGGCGGCCGTGGTGCGGCGCCGAGCGATGCCGAAATGGCCGCGATGCAGGAAGAGCTGACCAAGCTCGATCCCAAGGCGCTGGAGCAGCTTCCGCAAGAATTGAAGGACGCCATTCCGACGGGGCTGCCCAAAGGCCTGCCCGGCCTCTCCGGCGGTATGCCCAAGTTCCCTGGGCTCGGCGGCGCTGGCTTGCCCGGCCTCGGTGGCGGACTGCCAAGATTCCCCGGCCTGCCGGGAAAGAAAAAGTAGCTCTCAACGACAACCCATCACTCAAACCCAAACACTCGAAGGAACAACTCAATGTCCGTAAAGATTCGTCTCGCCCGCGGCGGCGCCAAGAAGCGCCCCTACTATTACATCGTCGTCGCCCACACGACCTCGCCGCGCGACGGCCGCTACATCGAGCAGATCGGCACCTTCAACCCGATGCTCAAGAAGGACGATGAGAACCGCGTGAAGCTCGACCTCGAGCGCGCCAAGTACTGGGTCGGCGTCGGCGCCCAGCCGACGGATCGCGTTGCCCGCTTCCTCGATGCAAACGGCCTTCTCAAGCGCACGCCGTCTAACAACCCCGACAAGGCCAAGCCGAAGAAGAAGCGCGTCGAGCGTGAGGCTGCACAGGCCGAGAAGGCGAAGAAGGCCGCCGAGGCTGCTGCCGCCGCTTCCGCCGAAGCGTAAGGCGCAACCGGCGCTCGGCGCTAACGTCGCGTTCAACCTTGGCGTGTCAATCTCTTCGCGCGGGCCCAGGTCCCGCCGAGGGGGACGAGATGCTCGAGGATGGAATCTACGCATTGCGCTTTGCGGCGACCCACGACGGTGAGCCGGAGCAGGGAAGTGGCCTCGCCGTTTTGCGCGAGGGCAAGGTTCTTGGCTCCGACCCATTGGGCGCCGTCTTCAGCGGCACCTATGAGTTCGACAGCAACCGCAACCTAAATAAGGTGCGGCTGCGCCTCGACGTGGCGCCTGACGGGATCCTGGTGACGGGCTTCGCGGCTGGCCCGGCGGGTGCCACTTTGGATGTCGTCGGTGCCTTCGCGACCGCGCCGCGGGATACGTCCGCCTTCATCCAGATCGCCGGCGCACCTCTGGGCGTGCAGATCAGCTATCTTGGTCCCCTACCGAACTAGGGCTACGTGCAAACGGTCGATGACTGAAAAAGCTTCCCGCGTCCTCCTGGGCCGCATCGTGACGGTGCACGGCATCCGTGGTGACGTGATTATCGACAGCTACACGGCCGAGCCGGGCGACATCGCTTCGTATGGTCCGCTGCGATCGGCAGACGGCTCGCGGGAGTTCCGTCTCAAGATTGTGCGCGTTGGCCCGAAGGGCGTCGTCGCGCACATCGCCGGGGTCGATGATCGCAATCTCGCAGAAACGCTCCGCGGCACCGAACTCTACGCGTTGCGCGATAAGCTTCCGCCTGCCGACGAAGGCGAGTTCTACTACGCCGACCTCCTTGGTTTGCGCGCCGAGAACGAAGCCGGCGAGGCGATCGGCAAGGTCGCCGCCGTTCACAACTTCGGCGCCGGGGATCTTCTCGAGTTGCGTTTGGACGGCCAGACCGCCACCGAGCTCATCCCGTTCACCGACGCCTACGTTCCCGTCGTTGACGTGCCAGGGGGCCGTGTCGTCGTCGTGCTGCCGCCTCCATCCCCCGACGACGAGCAAGAGCCCGAACCGGCGTCCGAGCCCTAAAGGCTTTCGCCCTTCAGCAGCCGCGGCAGCTCTCCGGTGAGGCCCGCCGCCTCGCTGACGAAGAAGCGCTTCAGCACCGGGATACGATCTACGATCCCCAGCCCCGCCTCGCGCACCGAGCGCACCAGCGTCACGTCGTTCGAAAACAGCCGGTTGATTACATCGAACGTCGCCGCCGAAACGGCAGAGTCGAACCGCCGCCAGCGCTCATACCGCCGCAGCGCCTCGGCATTGCCGGCGTCGAACCCGAGCCTGACGTTCTCCGCGATTACCTCCGCCAGGGCGGCCACATCGCGAAACGCCAGGTTCAGCCCCTGCCCCGCCAGCGGATGGACTCCATGCGCCGCGTCGCCGACCAGTGCAAAGCGCGGTCCGACGTAGCGGCGCGCGAGGTGTAGCTCCAGCGGCCACGACTGCCGCGGCCCAGCGAGCTCGACCTTTCCAAGCTTGCCGCCGAACCGCTTCTCGACCTCTGCGAGAAAGCCCGCGTCGTCGAGCGCCATGATGCGCTTTGCTTCACGTGAATCTTCGGTCCACGTGATGCACGACCTGTCGCCGGTCAGCGGCAGAATTGCGAACGGCCCCGCCGGAAGGAAGTGTTGCACCGCGCGGCCGCCATGTGGGCGCTCGTGCCGAACCGTCGTCACGATGCCGGTCTGCGGATAGCTCCAGCCGATCACCTGGATCCCGGCGGCCTCGCGCAGGGCCGATTTTCGCCCTTCTGCCGCGATGGCCAGCGACGCCGCGACCTCGCGACCGTCTGCGAGTTCGATGCGCGCCGCAGCATCGTCGGCCGTGAGGCTTTTCACCTCGGCTGGCGCGATGGTCGTGATCGACGCCCGCTCGTCCACCTTTGCGCGCAGCGCCTGCATCAGCGGGCCGGCCGGCACGATGTGCGTTGCCGGTTCGCCGCTTTCGGTGGTGTTGTCGTAGGCCAGAAGCACCGGCCGTACGCCGGCCCCGAGGCTCGAATCCGTGATGTCGATTGCCGCGACCGCCTGCGCTTCGGTCGCAACCGCGGGCCACACGCCAAGCGCTTCCAGGAGATGCCGCGACGCGGCGGAAAGCGCGAAGGCGCGCGCGTCAGGGCGCGGCGCCGACGGCGCGGCGCGATCGATCAGCGCGATCCTGAATTCAGGCCCTAACCCGTCGCTCAGCGCCAGCGCCAGGGCGAGCCCGGCGAAGCTCGAGCCGGAGATCGCGACATCGAAGCGGGGGGCGTTCTGATCTTGTCCGGTCAAAATGTCTCGTCCGGTCGTCGGGGGTTAAGCTCAAGCGAATATGGCAGAAGATGCCATGCGAGCCTACGCCGGCGTCCTGACGCCGGCCAACATCCGCCCCCAGGGAGGCCCAATGCCGACCGACGACCAAGCGCCCCACAGCGCCCTCGACGCCCTGCTCCACACGCTCGATCTCGAGCCGCTGGAGGACAACCTCTTCCGTGGCCCCCGTGGGGCTGAGGGCTGGCTACGGGTGTTCGGTGGCCAAGTGCTCGGCCAGGCCCTGGTCGCTGCCGCCCGCACGGTCGCCCCGGAGCGTCCCCTGCACTCTTTGCACGGGTACTTCCTGCTCGCTGGCGACCCCTCGCGCCCCATCGTCTATGACGTGGAGCGCATCCGCGACGGCGGCAGCTTCACCACCCGCCGGGTCAAGGCGATCCAGCACGGCCGCCCGATCTTTTCGATGAGCAGCTCCTTCCACAAGGCCGAGCCGGGCTTCGACCACCAGCTGCCGATGCCCGACGTTCCGCCCCCGGAGGCGCTTCCCAACCCCAAGGACCTGATCGCCGAGCACCTCGACGCCCTACCCTCCGCCATGCGCAGCTACTGGAGCCGCGAGCGCCCCATCGACATGCGCGTCGCTGACCTTTCGCGCTATCTGACCCGCGAGAAGAAGACCCCAATCCAGCATATCTGGATCAAGGCCAATGGCCGCCTCCCCGACGACCCGATCGTCCATCAGGCCGTGCTGGCGTATGCGTCGGACTTCACATTGTTGGACACGGCCCTGATCGCCCACGGGAAGCTGCTGTTCGACGCCGACGTACAACTCGCCAGCCTCGACCACGGCATGTGGTTCCACAGACCGTTCCGCGCCGATGAGTGGCTCCTGTACACCCAAGACAGCCCCAACGGCTTTGGCGCACGCGGCTTCTGCCGTGGCAGCATCTTCTCCCGTGATGGAAATCTGATCGCATCCGTCGTGCAGGAAGGGCTCATGCGCCAGCGCACTTCCGCCTTCGTGCCTAACTAGAAGGCAGATGCGTTCAAATGCCCGTTCATTGGGCATTTTGCAGCTGCTAAATTCGGGGGCGCCTGAAAACTTGGCAGCTTTTTCTGTTAGAATCCAACGAGTTGCCTAGCCATCATCAAACTGGCACGGGTCTTGACTCCGTCCTCTATGGCCAGCGCACCGCACAACAAGGTTCCCTGGCCAAAACGAAGACCAAAAGTTCGCTGCCAAGGCTGCGGACGGGAGAGGGACCTGCATGAAGTTGATCACGGCAATCATCAAGCCTTTCAAGCTGGAAGAGGTTCGCAGCGCGCTGACCGACCTTGGCCTGCAGGGAATGACGGTTACGGAAGTCAAGGGCTACGGGCGTCAGAAGGGACACACCGAGATCTATCGCGGCGCCGAATACGCCGTGAGCTTTCTTCCCAAGATCAAAGTGGAAGTAGTCGTTCCGTCTGCTCAAGTAGAAAAGGCGCTGGAGGCAATCCAACGCGCCGCCAAGACCGGCCAGATCGGCGACGGCAAGATATTCGTCTCTCCAATCGAGCATACGGTACGCATCCGGACCGGCGAGTCAGACGATAACGCACTCTAAAGCGGGCTTTGTCCGGAAGGATGCAGTCCAAGTACTACAGGAAGGGAAGGGGAGTTTCAGGATGAACTTTAACGGACTAAAAAGACTGGCAGCTACCGCGTCCGCGGCCGCTGCGCTCTACGCGGGATCCGTACTGCCGTCGCTGGCACAGGATGCTGCGACACCGACGCTGAATTCCGGCGACACGGCGTGGATGCTCACGTCGACCGTCCTCGTGATCTTGATGACGGTTCCAGGCCTCGCGCTGTTCTACGCCGGCATGGTCCGCAAAAAGAACGTGCTGTCGGTTCTGACCGCAACGTTCGCCACCTTCTCGCTCTTGTCGCTCTCGTGGTTCGTCGTCGGCTACACGCTCGCCTTCACTGACGGCGGCGAGTACCAGCCCTACATCGGCGGCCTCAGCAAAGCGCTGTTCGCCGGCATCACGCCCGCAAGCCTGACGGGTACCATCCCTGAGCTCGTCTTCGCCGTCTTCCAGCTGACCTTCGCCGCCATCACGCCGGCGCTGATCATCGGCGCCGTTGTCGACCGTATGAAGTTCTCCGCACTGCTGATCTTCATGCTCGTCTGGCAGCTCGTCGTTTACGTCCCGGTCGCCCACTGGGTCTGGGGCGGTGGCTTCCTTGCCTCTGACGGCGTTCTCGACTTCGCCGGCGGCACGGTCGTTCACATCAACGCTGGTATCGCTGGTCTTGTCGCCGCCATCGTCCTGGGCCGTCGCCAGGGCTACGGCTCCGAGAGCCTGGCTCCTTACAACCTCACTCTGACGCTCATCGGCGCCTCCCTGCTGTGGGTCGGCTGGTTCGGCTTCAACGTTGGTTCGGCGCTCACCGCCGGCACGACCGCTGCTGTCGCTCTGACGACCACCCAGCTCGCCACCGCCGCTGCTGCCATCGCTTGGATGCTCTCCGAGTGGCTGGTGCACGGTAAGCCGACCCTTCTCGGCCTTGCCTCGGGCGCGGTTGCTGGCCTCGTCGCCATCACCCCGGCTTGCGGCTTCGTCGATCCCAAGGGCGCCATCGTCATCGGCGTCGCCGCTGGCATCATCTGCTACATCTTCTCCACGGGCGTTAAGCGCGCCCTCGGTTACGATGACAGCCTCGATGTCTTCGGTGTCCACGGCGTTGGCGGCATCGTTGGCGCCATCCTGACGGGCG
>CALRVN010000103.1:0-10920 GCA_943371625.1 Hyphomicrobium sp. CS1GBMeth3 | reverse complement strand
CTACAGGTTCATAGCAAGAGACAATAGCTTTGAGGGCGGCCAGTTTATCACTTTCGGTTCCGATCCCTTTGCCGCGGGTAATTACACCATCGGGCCGGGCATAACCGGGCTGCACCTTCAGATCAATCAGTTGGTAGAAACGTTCGTCGCGGTCGTGCAGATGACGTGCACGCCTTTGCCCGCGCCATCGCTATCGAGCTTCACGTACGGCGGCACGATTGCCTACGGCTCGACATCGCCGACGTCGATCAACGTAGCCACGCTGGGCTCGGTGAGCGGTTCTGTGGACGGCTACTACATCGGCGGCGCCGGCACCGCGACCTCCGGTGCAACGACGAATGGCGGCACGGTCTCGATCACCGCGTCCGGTGTTGCCTCCTATACGCCGGCACCGAGCTTCCGCGGCGCCGACACCTTCCAGGTGCGCGGGAAGAATTCGGGTGCCACATCGAGCGCCGCCACCGTCACGGTCAACGTCGGCAATCCGACGCTGTCTGCGTCCGTGCCCACAGCGACCGGAACGGTCGGCACGACATATTCGCAACAGGTGACAATCACCGGCGGAAGCGGACCCTATTCAGGTTTCTCGGCGACGGGACTTCCGGTGGGCCTCAGCATCTCGTCCTCGGGTCTCATCTCGGGCACCCCGACCACGGCCGGTGCTCCCTCGGCCACGATCACGGCGACCGACAGCTCCACCGGCACCGGGCCGTTCACGGGCTCGGCAGGCCTCACGATCACCATCGTCGGTCTGCCCGCACCGACGCTATCGGGCTTCACATACGGCGCGACGGTTGCCTACGGCTCGACCTCGCCGACGTCGATCAACGTGGCGACGCTGGGCTCGGTGACCGGCTCTCCGACCGACTATTACATCGGCGGTTCCGGCACCGCGACGTCCGGCGCCACGACGGGTGGAGGAAGCGTCTCGATCACGACGGCGGGTGTTGCCTCTTACACGCCCGCACCAAGCTTCCGCGGTACCGATACCTTCCAGGTGCGCGCGAAGAATTCGGGTGCCACATCGAGCGCCGCCACCGTCACTGTCAACGTCGGCAATCCGACGCTATCCGCGTCCGTACCCACGGCGACAGGCACGGTCGGCACGGCATATTCGCAGCAGGTGACGATGAGCGGCGGGACAGGTCCCTATTCGAGCTTCTCCGCGACCGGACTGCCGGCCGGACTCAGCATCTCGTCCTCGGGTCTCATCTCGGGTACGCCGACGACAGCGGGTGCTCCCGCCGCCACGATCTCCGCGACCGACAGCTCCACCGGCACCGGACCGTTCACGGGCTCCGCAAGCCTCACGATCACAATCGCCAATCCGCCTGCGCCGTCGCTTTCGAGCTTCACGTACGGCGCCACGGTTTCCTACGGCTCGACCTCGCCGACGTCGATCAACGTCGCGACGCTGGGCTCGGTGACCGGCTCTCCGACCGACTATTACATCGGCGGTGCCGGCACCGCGATCTCCGGTGCCACGACGGGTGGCGGAACGGTCTCGATCAGCACGGGCGGCGTTGCATCCTATACGCCGGCACCGAGCTTCCGCGGCACTGACACCTTCCAGGTACGCGCGAAGAACTCGGGCGGAACGTCGAGCGCAGCCACCGTCACCGTCAACGTCGGCAACCCGAATCTCTCCGCGTCCGTGCCCACCGCGACCGGCACGGTCGGCACCGCTTATTCGCAGCAGGTGACAATCAGCGGCGGAACGGGGCCCTATTCGGCCTTCTCGGCGACCGGACTTCCCGCTGGCCTCAACATCTCTTCCTCGGGTCTCATTTCGGGTACGCCGACGACAGCCGGTGCTCCTTCAGCGACGATCACCGCGACCGACAGCTCCACCGGCACCGGACCGTTCACTGGCTCCGCAAACCTCACGATCACCATCGCCAGTCCGCCCGCACCGACGCTCTCGAGCTTCACGTACGGCGCGACCGTCGCTTACGGGACGACCTTGCCCACATCGATCAACGTCGCGACGCTGGGCTCGGTGACCGGCTCTCCGACCGACTACTACATCGGCGGTTCCGGCACCTCGACGTCGGGTGCCACAACGGGTGGCGGAAGCGTCTCGATTACCACGGCCGGTGTAGCGTCCTATACGCCGGCACCGAACTTCCGCGGCGCTGACACCTTCCAGGTGCGCGCCACAAACCCCGGTGGCACATCCAGCGCGGCAACCGTCACTATCAACGTCGGCAACCCGACTCTCTCTGCGTCCGTGCCCACCGCGACCGGAACGGTTGGCACCGCTTACTCGCAGCAGGTGACGATCACCGGCGGAACGGGACCCTATTCGGGATTCTCGGCAACCGGACTTCCCGCCGGGCTCACCATCTCGTCCTCTGGTCTCATCTCGGGCACGCCGACAACGGCCGGTTCTCCCTCGGCCACGATCACCGCAACCGACAGCTCCACCGGCACCGGGCCGTTCACGGACTCCGCAAGCCTCACCATCACCATCGGCTTGGGTACGCAAACCATCGCCTTCAGTTCCTCGCCGCCCTCACCAGCGGCCGTCGGCGGTCAATACACGGTGTCGGCAAACGGTGGCGGATCCGGCAACCCGGTGGTCTTGTCGATCGATCCGGCGAGCGCGGCCGGGGCCTGCTCGATCAATGGCAGCACGGTGAGCTTTACAGGCGTAGGGAATTGCATCGTTGCCGCGAACCAGGCGGGGAGCGTCAATTACCAGCCCGCCGCGACGGCCAAGCAGACGATTGCCGTAGAGCAGGCGAATACGACGACGACACTGGATATCTCTCCAGTAGCGCCTCTCGTTGGACAGCCAGTCGCGTTCACGGTGTCTGTCACGTCGAGCGCGGGGACACCGACCGGCAGCGTAGCCATCAAGGATGGCGGCGTTACCCTTTGTACTGTGACCCTGTCGAACGGCACAGGTTCGTGCTCCGCCCCCTTCGCGAGCGGCGGATCTCATAGCGTCACGGCCATCTATTCCGGTGCAGGCAACTTCTCCGGTTCGAGCTCGCAGCCTGTCTCTGTCAGCGTGACAGATCAGGTGGCCACCACTACGCGGGCCATCGGCGCATTTCTTTCCGAGCGCAACAACCAGATCCTTTCGAACGAGCCGAGCGCTGATCGCCAGATCGATCGCCTGCAGAGCTACGGCAGCAGCACAGGCGCAGCGCGCGGCGGCATCGCACCGCCGAGCGGTCTCGGCGGTCCCGTTGCGTCCGCTGGTGAAAGCTCTCATCTCATTCAAAGCTTCGCCAGCCGTGGGCGCTCCATCAGCACCGACGAGCGATCAGGGCTTGGTGGTCCTTCGCTGGCAGAGACATCGGCGGCCACCGGCGCCACGCTCTCGGGCTCGGATGCCGACGGCCCTATGCAGCTGAAATTCGGAGCGTCTCTCAGCAGTGCGCTGCGCGCTTCGTCGGAGAACGAACAGAGGAAAATTGTGGGCCTCGCACCTATGGGCCTCGGCAGATCGGCCAAGCCGTCGGCGCCACGTCCGACATCGGTGTGGACGCCATTCGACATCTGGGTCGAGGGTCGCTACGCGCAATTCCGCGACAACGATAATGGCGCCGGCATCGATGGTCACTTCGGTCTCGTCTCCGCGGGCGCCGACTATGTCCTGAACCGCTCCCTGCTCGTCGGTGCGATGGTGCAGTACGACGACTTCAGCCAGACATCCGGCAGCGACCAAACGGACGTGAGCGGCCGCGGCTATCTTGCCGGGCCGTACGCCACGCTGCGTCTCACGGACAACATGTTCTGGCAGGTGCGCGGCGCCTGGGGCCGGTCGTGGAACGAGGTCTCGCCGTTCATGACCTACACCGACAGCTTCACCAGCACGCGCTGGCTGGTCTCCTCTACGCTCTCGGGACGCTGGCAGTCGGGCGCTTGGACGTTCAAGCCGTCCGCCACGCTGGCCTACATCGAGGATGCGAGCGACGCCTACCACGATACCTTCGGAGTATTGATCCCCAAGGTCACGAGCAGTCTCGGGCAGCTCAAGATCGGGCCGGTAGTATCCTACCGCAGCATCTTCTCAGACGGGACGGTGGTTGAACCCTACGCCGGCATCCAGGTGATCGGGACGCTTGCCCACGACACCGAAGCATCTGGCCTCGGCTCCATCGACGGCGATGCTGCCGGCCCTTCGGGCGCCCGCGGCAAGATAGAGTTGGGCATCAAGTCTGATTTGCCCGCCGGCCTCAACCTGGACCTGTCCGGCAGCTACGACGGCATCGGCGCATCCGGCTACTCTGCGGTCTCCGGCCGCGCCGCACTTCGTGTGCCGCTGGACTGATCGGATCGAGAGCCTTCGTGTCGACATGAGCACACGGCGCGGCCGACTTCCGTTAATGCCATAGAGGCTGCGACGGCCTCACCATCTGAGTGCTAGTTGGAAACGCTAGTAAGTTGGCCCTCGCCATGCCGTCCCCCTTTTGCCTCCAGCGCCCCTCACGCCGTCCCCCTTTGCGTCCCTCTTTTTTCGTGCGCTTGGGTGGGATTGGGCAAGGGCGCATGAGCACTCATGCACCCCTGAAGTACAAGCTAAGTAGCTGGAGGACCGAGCAGGAAACGCTCTCGTGAGCTGCCCTGAACACCCGTGAGCAGCAGGGCAGTGGCGGAAGGGGTGGGATTCGAACCCACGGTACGGTTGCCCGCACGCTGGTTTTCAAGACCAGAGCCTTAAACCACTCGGCCACCCTTCCACGGCGCCAAGCTTGTTAGGCGATAGCGCGAAGCAGCGGAACCTATAGCGGTCCGCTTGCCGCCTCAAGCTGAACCGATCTTGCCGCAGCGACCGCCCGCGGCCGGCTCCCCGTCCATGCGAAGCATGGCCCCACCCTGACAGGGAGCACGCCCTCCGGCTTGTCCCGAGGGTCGCACGCGCAACATGAGGCCGCCTCAAGCTGAGCCCCGCATTTACCCAACTTCAAACCTGTTTCGCCATGCTGCCGTCATGCCGGCGCCAGTCGCGCCGCGCATCGCTAGGGGGCGGACGGGCACGCCCTCCTCGCCTGTCAGGTCAGTCGCGTATGCGTATGCAGGATAACGAAGCCGGATATCGGCTTGCCCGATCGCCGCGGTGCGCGCACGTCGCTGCGCCGCGACCGCTCATGCTTTTCGTCACCGCGACGTTGCTGACCGCTCCCCTCGCGCTCGCCGGCTGCTCCAGCGGCGGCACCTTCGACAGCGGCCTTGGCGTCAGTTCCAGCCCGCGTGTCGCAAGCAGCGGCAATATTCCCAAAGGCGGTGGCGTCTACAAGGTGGGTCGTCCCTACAGGGTCGGCGGCCGCTGGTACCACCCGCACGAAAATCCAAACTACGACCGCGTCGGCACCGCGTCCTGGTACGGTACCGCCTTCCATGGCCGCCGCACCGCCAACGGCGAGGTCTACGACATGTCCGCGCTGACGGCGGGCCATCCGACGCTGCCGCTGCCGTCCTATGCCTACGTCACCAACATCCAGAACGGGCGAACCGTACTCGTGCGCATCAACGACCGCGGGCCCTACGCCAAGGACCGCTTGATCGACCTGTCCTACCAGACCGCCCGCACCCTCGGATTCCATCAGCATGGCCTCGCCCGCGTGCGCGTCCGCTATGCCGGTCGCGCGCCGCTGAACGGCGATGACAGTGCCGAGCGCCGTTTCCTCGCGGGCCAGGGACCACGCCTCGCCGCCGCAGCAACCTCGCCGATCTCCACCGGCTCGCTCCGATCGCCAGCACAGAGCCGCCCGGCGGCGCCGGATACAGCCACATGGTCGGTGCAGAAATATCGCCAGGATGCCGTGGCGGCACGCAGCGCGCGCCCGTCCGCAGCGGCACCGGCGGCTCTCGGAGTCCGAACCAGCGAAACCTACGTACGCGTCGGGCCCTTCTCATCGCAGGCCGAGGCAGAGCGCCTGCGCTTCATGCTGGCGGCCGGCGATAGGGCGGTCATCGAACCCGCGACCGCACCCGGCGAGTCCAGTTTCCGCCTCCGTCTCGGCCCCTACGACGACACGAGCGCGGCCGCCGCAATGTCCCGAATCGCCGCCGCAGGCTTCGAACCTGACGCAAGCGCCGATATGTCGGTAGATCAAGCCTCTGGCGGTCGTTGACATCCGCCGCTTCCCCGCCGGATAGTCCGCATGTTCCGCTGCGGTGCGACCACTTCGGCAAGGTCCAAAGGGGCAAATGCTCACCACCATAAAACCGCGCGCTTCGTGCCTGCTGATGCTGGCATTGGCGCTGCTGCTTTCTCTCACACTCCTGCCCCCCCGGGACGCATCGGCGCAGACCGGCGGCTTCGTCACCCGCGCCAAGGCCGCGGTGCTTCTCGACGCCGACACGGGCGCCATTTTCTACCAGTACAACGCCGACACGCTGCTGCCGCCCGCGAGCGTCTCCAAGCTGATGACGGCGGCGGTGGTCTTCCGCGCCCTCAAGGACGGCCGCATCAAGCTCACTGACGAATTCGAAATGAGCGAGCACGCCTGGCGCACCGGCGGCGCGCCGTCGCGCACGTCCTCGATGTTCGTGCCGATTCACACCACGGCGACTGCGGACGAGCTCATCAAGGGCATGTTGATCCAGTCGGCGAACGACGCCGCGATTTGCCTTGCTGAAGCCCTGGGCGGCACCGAGGAGCAATTCGCCAAGCGCATGGCCGTCGAGGCGCGCCGTATCGGCCTCACCAAGTCGACGTTCGCCAATCCGACCGGCCTCTACAATCCGGGCCAGCAGATGACGGCGCGCGATATCGCCCTTCTGGCCAACTTCCTGATGAAGGAATACCCGGACTTCTATCCGATCTTCTCCCAGAAGGAGTTCGTCTACAAAAAGTACAAGTTCCGCAATCGCAACCCGCTGCTGTTCGTCGAGGGCCTCGGCGCCGACGGTCTCAAGACCGGGCAGGTGAAGGAGAGCGGCTACAATCTCGTCGGCTCGGCCGTGCAGAACGGCAAGCGCCTGATCGTCGTCGTGATGGGCCTCGCCACCGAGGCCGACCGCACAGCCGAAGCCAAGAAGCTGCTCGACTGGGGGTTCAACGCGTTCGCACCCTTCAAGCTGTTCAACGCCGGCGAGGCCGTGGGCAGCGCCCGCGTCTGGGGCGGCGAGAAGTTCTACGTCCCGCTGACCGGCAACGGCCCCGTCATGGTCATGCTGCCGCGCGCGCCCGAGAACCCGCGCCTCAAGGCCGAGATCACCTACAGCGGCCCGCTGAAGCCGCCGATCAAGAAGGGCGACAAGATCGCGACACTGCGCGTGACCAGCCAGGCGAACGCCGTGAGCGAGGTGCCGCTCTTCGCCGCCGAGGACGTCGAGCCCGGCGGCCTCATGCGCCGCGGCCTCGATTCCCTCGCCCACCTCGCCTTCGGCTGGGTGCGCCTGTAGCGGTCCCACGGGGGGAAATCGTCGTGGACCTGCCCGAAGCGTTGCGCGAGACGCTGTGGTGGCTCACGGCATGGCAAGTGCGCGCTCTGGGGCTTCTGATCGCCGCGGCACTGGCAGGATCCCTCCGAGTCCGTGGCGCCAGCGCAGCGAAGGCCGCATTGCTGAGTGCCAATGCCTTCGCCGTGTGGCTCTGCATTCCGTTTCCGCTGATGGCCGCCGTTGCATACTTGGCCGGCTATTCGCCGCCCGTGACGCCTTGCTCGGACTCCTTTTGCTAGTTGTCGCTGGTGCCGGCACCTTGGGGTTAGCCTGCCTCGGATCGAGGCCCGGTGCGCAGCTCGGATTTCGTATTGGGGACGCAGGTGGCGCTCGTGGTGCTCGGCGTCGCTGTGTTGGTGGCGGGCTACATCCAGTTCTTCGGGTAGATCGCTCGCGCGCGGCGTGTTACCGACGCAGCACGACTTTAGCGCTTTAAGGTGGCGATCGACGTGCTCGGCAAATTCATCACCTTCGAAGGCGGGGAGGGGTCCGGCAAGTCGACCCAGGCCCGGCTCCTGTCGGAGCAGCTCTGGCGCGTCGGCGTCCACACGTTCATCACCCGCGAGCCCGGCGGCTCGCCCTTCGCCGAGGCCCTGCGCAAGGTCATCCTCGACCCCAATATGCCGGCGCACTCCGCCCTCTCCGAGGCGTTGCTGTTCTACGCCGCCCGCGCCGACCACCTCGACAACACCGTGCGCCCAGCGCTCAACGCCGGCCTCTGGGTGATCTGCGACCGCTTCATCGACTCGACGCGTGTCTATCAGGGCGTCGCCGGCGGTCTGCCGGGCGAAGTTGTCGACCTGCTCAACCAAATGGTCGTCAGCCCAACGTTCCCCGACCTCACCATCATCCTCGACATTCCAGCTGAGCTTGGCCTCGGCCGCGCGCACTCGCGCCGCGTCGATAAGGTCAATCCCGACACCGAAGCCGACGCCTACGAGAAGCGCGACCTCGCGTTCCATTGGAAGCTGCGTGACGCCTTCCGCGACATCGCCCGCCAGGAGCCCGAGCGCTGCGTCGTCATCGATGCGGCCCAGGAGGAGCGCGCGGTCTTCACGCAGGTGTGGAGCGCAGTGCAGTCGCGCCTCCTTGCACCGGCCCGCTGATGGCACGCGTCCCCGCCACGCTCGAGGTCGAGGAGCTGCCCGAGGCGGACCGGCTCGAAGACTTCCCCCATCCCCGTCACACCGAAAAGCTGTTCGGCCACGCCGATGCCGAGCGCGTGCTCGCCGAAGCGCTGTCGGGTGGACGCACGCACCATGCCTGGCTACTCGCCGGGCCGAAGGGCATCGGCAAGGCGACCCTGGCCTATCGCTTTGCGCGCGCCGCTCTCGCGAACCCCGCAGAGCAAGATCCCGCAGGTCAAAGCCTCGACGTCGGCGATGCGACGACCGCAACGCGTCAGGTCCGCGCGCTGTCCCATCCCGGATTGCTCGTCATTCGCCGCCCCTATGACGTCAAGGGCAAGCGCTTCTCCGCCAGCATTCCTGTCGACGAGGTGCGCCGCCTGCGCACCTTCCTCGGCCACCGCGCCGCCGGCGACGGTTGGCGCGTCGTCATCGTCGACGAGGCCAACGAGCTCAACGTCAATGCCGCCAACGCGCTTCTGAAGTCACTCGAAGAGCCGCCCTCGCGCACCGTGTTCCTGTTGCTCTCTTCTGCGCCGGGCGAGCTGGTGCCGACCATCCGCTCCCGCTGCCGCATGCTGACGCTGTCGGCGCTCGGCGAAAAGGATCTGCGAGCCGCCGCAATGCAGGCGCTTGCCGCAGCGGGCGTGGCGCCGCCGGGCGATGCGGAATGGCCGCCACTCGAACGGCTTTCGGGTGGAAGTGTCGCGCGTCTCCTCGGACTTTTCGGCGCCGGCGGCCTCGGCCTGCAGAAGCAGGTCGACGGCATCCTCGCGCTCTTGCCACGTGTCGACTGGCGAGCAGCCCATGCGCTTTCCGACGAGCTACAACCCGTCGCTGCTCAACCCAAGTTCGAGCTGTTCTTCGAACTCCTGATGGAGACCCTGGCGCGCCTCATCCGGGCGGGCGCGACAGGGGAGGGAAGCGCCGAGGACACTGCCCTGGCAGCCCGCCTGATCGGCGAGGGCCGGCTTGCCTCATTCGCCGCGCTGTGGGAAAGAATAGCCCGCGATAAGGCCGATACACTTGCGCTCAACCTCGATCGCAAGAGCCTTATAATTGAAACGATTACGGCTCTCGCGGCGGCGGCACAGGGCCCCAGGCCAAGCTAGTAGAGAAAGCGCCTCTCAAGATGCACCCGCAGCGCCGGACCAACACTGTCCTCCCGCGCCCCGCCCGAATGTGAGGCGGCTGCGCCGGCACGTGCCCGGCCACGACCTCCCATCCCTGCATCCCTATCCTGAGGACCCATAGTCCATGAGCGGGCGCCAGAAGTTCTACATCACCACGGCCATTTCCTATCCCAACGGCCAGCCGCACATCGGCCACGCCTACGAGGCCATAGCCACCGATGCCATCGCGCGCTTCGAGCGCCTCGACGGCAAGGACGTCTACTTCCTGACCGGCACCGACGAGCACGGTCTGAAGATGAAGCAGACGGCCGCCAAGGAGGGCGTGACCCCGCGCGAACTAGCCGACCGCAACTCTCAGCTGTTCCGCGAGATGGTGCAGTTGCTTGGCCTGTCGCACGACGACTTCATCCGCACCACCGAGCCGCGCCACCATCGCGCGTCGGAAGAGATCTGGCGGCGGATAGAGAAGTCCGGCGACATCTTCCTGAAGACCTACGCCGGCTGGTACTCGGTGCGCGACGAGGCGTTCTATAACGAGTCAGAGACGACCGTGGGCGACGACGGCATCCGCCGCGGCCCTCAAGGCACGCCGGTCGATTGGACCGAGGAGGAGACGTACTTCTTCCGCCTCTCCGCCTATCAGGACAAGCTGCTCGCGCTGTATGACGCCGATCCCGACTTCATCCTGCCGCCAGAGCGGCGCAACGAGGTTACGAGTTTCGTTCGCGGCGGCCTCGAAGATCTGTCGATCTCGCGCACGACGCTCGACTGGGGCATCACCGTTCCGCAGTCGGAGAGCGGCAACGCTGGCGGCAGCGCCAAGCACGTGATGTACGTGTGGGTCGACGCGCTGACCAACTACATCACCGGAGTCGGCTTCCCGGACGAGAAGAGCAATCTCTGGCACTACTGGCCGGCTGACGTGCACGTCATCGGCAAGGATATCCTGCGCTTCCACGCCGTCTACTGGCCGGCATTCCTCATGTCGGCAGGCATCGAGCTTCCCAAACGCGTGTTCAGCCACGGCTTCGTGCTGAACAAAGGGGAGAAGATGTCGAAGTCGACCGGCAACGTCGTTGCCCCGGCTGACCTCGTGCAGCTCTACGGGCTCGAGGCCGTCCGCTACTTCTTCCTGCGCGAAGTGAGCTTCGGGCAGGACGGCAATTGGAGCCACGAGGCGATCGCCAACCGCATCAACGCCGACCTCGCCAACGATCTCGGCAACCTCGCGCAGCGCTCGCTGTCGATGATCTACA
>CALRVN010000102.1:0-10927 GCA_943371625.1 Hyphomicrobium sp. CS1GBMeth3 | reverse complement strand
AGGAGTCTGGGCCGTGTCTCAGTCCCAGTGTGGCTGGTCATTCTCTCAAACCAGCTACGGATCGTCGCCTTGGTGAGCCGTTACCTCACCAACTAGCTAATCCGACGCGGGCCCATCCAATGGCGATAAATCTTTCCCCCTAGGGGCTTATACGGTATTACCTCAAGTTTCCCTGAGCTATTCCGTACCATTGGGAAGGTTCCCACGCGTTACTCACCCGTCTGCCACTCTCTATTGCTAGAGCGTTCGACTTGCATGTGTTAGGCCTGCCGCCAGCGTTCGTTCTGAGCCAGGATCAAACTCTCAGATTGAAAGATTTGATACTGGTTTGGCTTGAAGATAAACTTCAAGGATTCTGCGTAACGGGCACCTTCACACTAGCGCGCCTCATCAGGGTTGCCCCTTCTGCTGCACGCTTGGTGATGGCTATAGAAACGCAGATATCGCCAGAGTTCTTCCTGGTCCATCGCATCACTTGCGTGACACTAGAACCCGCCAGGACTCCGCCGCCTGCGTTTCCCTTCCTTCAAATTCAATTGTCAAAGAGCAAACCCGACAACCCAGCGACACTTATCCTTGAGCCAGCCCAACTAGGCTGTCTCTGAAGACAACGAGGCTCTGACCGGCTATTCCCCGGTCGCGAACCACGAGGTGTCCTGAGGCTATGTGGGTGGCGGGTCACTGTGTGTCCCGCCGAGCCGTTGAATTAACACCAACGCGTTAGCGTTGTCAACACCCCGGCTCAAAAAATCCCTAATCCGTCGCACCGGTCACATCCGACCTCAGAGCGTTAGTGTCGCCCTTCCGTCCGGCCCGACCGGCGTGTCGTCGTCGGGACGGCGTGTATCTATGACCGTTGTTCCGATCTTGCAAGCCCTTTTTTGAATTTTTTGCATCAGCTCTGCAACACCGCGGTTCTTAACCAATTTCCGCACCCCGCCCGCCATCAGGGCGCCCCCATTGTCCCGCTTCCGTTGCGTCGGCCCCGTTCCGTCCACGTGAATTCGACGGCGCGCCCCCGGTGTTTGCTGTATCTTTCGCACCGGCCGCGCCGCCCGAGCCTATCACTGCCGGGATGGCCGCCGATGAGCTGCGTGCGCCCCCGGCGCCGCGGCTATCTGCACTGGGGGAAGGTTCAAGGGCTCGTGGTCGACCGCCGCCGTTATTCTCCGCAGGGACGGTTTGGAGCGCTCGCAGCCGCGAAGCGGGAAAGCGGGCTGCAGCAGCTCTACCGCGGCCGCGCACCCAACTCCTTCAAGGATCTCTACGAGACCGACCACGCCGAGAGCCGCCAGGGTGGACGCTTCCGCTGGCTTGTCAGCACCTGCCTTGCCGGCACCGTCGGCGCGATTTCCATTCTCGTCGTCATTTACGGCTCGGCCGACAAGCGCGAGAGCCGGGGCGGCTTCCTGCCCGGCCTCACCGAGCTCGGCGAGGCCAACAACCTGGCTGGACGCGACATCCCCTTCGTGCGTGACAGCGAGGGCCTCAAGTGGGCCACTCCGAAGGGCGATCGTCTGAAGATCACCAGCGGCGCCGTGACCGTCCGCTACGTCGTCAACGAGTCCGTCAAACAGCGCCGCCTTGGCCGCGAGTACATTCACGCCAAGCCCTACGCCCGCATCGTCGCCCGGCTTGCACCGGTGCCGGCCGAATATCAATCCAAAGTGCCCCCGTTCAATCCGCTGAATCTCTATGCGACGCAGACGGTCAATCCGGGTGAGGACAGCGATTCCGAGACCACCACGCAGGGCAACGTCTCGGTCAACATCATCGAACTGCTCGGCGGCATTCTGCCCGACGAGGACGGTCAGGAACTCGACGAAACCGAGATCGCGCTGCACGTCGATGCCGCCCGTGAAGCGGAGACGGAAGCAGAGCTGATCCGCGCCGGCGCCGAGGCTGAGGCTGGCCGCGCATCGGCCGAGGACACGCCGCTCGGAGCCGAGGGAGCACCCAACACGACCGTGCTCGTGAAGCCGGTGCAGGCGGACGAGGACACCTTAGCCGATCTCGAAGGTCGCGAGAATCAGGTCGTGCGCGTCGGCGAAGGCGATACGCTGCGCAAGATCCTGACGCGCGTCGGCGCCGACAGCTGGCAGATGCGCGGCATGATCGAGGCCGCACGCAAAATTTTCCCCGAGTCGAGCCTCGTGGCAGGCCAGGAAGTGCGCATCACGCTCGTGCCGTCGCTGACCCGTCCCACCAAAAAGGAACCGGCGCGCTTCTCGGTCTTCTCCGACGGCCACGATCATCTTGTCACCGTCACCCGCAACGCCGCCGGTGAGTTCGTCGCCAGCAAGGATTCGACCTTCAGCGAAGACATCCTCAACGCCTCGCTCGACACCAACGATCGCGCTTCGACATCGAGCGTCTACGCCAGCGTCTACTACGCCGGACATCTGCAGAACGTCCCCGACGACGTCATCACCAAGGTGATGAAGGTCCACGCCTCGCAAACCGACTTCCGTCGCCGTTTGCGCCCCGGAGATTCGATCGAGTTTTTCTTCGACATGAAGGACGATGCGAAGGCTGACAGTCCGCCCGGAGAGTTGCTCTACACCTCGATCACCAGCGGCGGCGAAACCTATAAATTCTACCGTTTCCGCACCCCTGACGGGCTAGTCGACTACTACGACGAGAAGGGCAATAACTCGAAGCAGTTCCTGATGCGCCGTCCGGTACGCGGCGACGTTCGCCTCGCCTCGGGCTTCGGCATGCGCTTCCATCCGCTGCTCAACGAGCGCCGCATGCACACGGGCGTCGACTGGGCGACCTCGCCTGGCACACCCATCCTCGCTGCGGGCACCGGCGTGATCGAGGAAGCGGGCCGCAAGGGCCAATACGGCAACTACGTCCGCATCCGCCACCCCAACGGCTATCACACCGCCTACGGCCACATGCTGCGCTTCCGCAAGGGCATTGTCGCCGGCGCGAAGGTGCGCCAGGGCGAGATCATCGGTTACGTCGGCTCGACCGGCCTCGCCTCCGGCCCCCACCTTCACTACGAGGTGCTGATCAACTCGCGCTTCGTCGACCCGCTCGCCATCCAGGTGCCGCGCGAGCGCGAGCTAGCCGGTCGCCCACTCGCCGAGTTCCAGAAAGAGCGCCAACGCATCGACGAGCTGCTCCACCTCGCGCCCGTCATGACCGCCAGCAAGTAACCTCGGTCACCGCCACGCCCGGTAGCAGTCCATCTTGCTGAGCAACCAAAGATTGCGCATACTCGTCCGCGAATTTCGATGGGGGCGGCGATGTATGAGTTCTCTATTCCCAAAAAGAGTGTCGGCTACATTGTGCCGGCGCTCGTAGGCCTTTGCGCCGCAGTTATTGTTCAAGCAGTTCCAATTGACGACGCAAATAAAAAGGCGACGTTGACCGTCGTAATTTCGATCCTCTCGACCCTGTTTTCCGCTGTCCTCTACTTGGCGTCTCGAACAGAGAGTTCGGAAACAAAAGTTCTTGAAGCGATAGGCAACGACTTCAAGTTCCAATATTTCCACACCACTGATGCAGCCGTCGAGCACATCACACACAATGCCGGCAAGTGCTCTCTGATAATGAACACCCGCCTCAACGCTCCCAACGTCGCGTCCATTGCATCGAATGCCAAACGGGTGTCAGCGCATGACAAAGCAATCGTCGAGGCCGTGAAGGCGGGATGCAGGTATTGGCTTGTCTATGAGCGGCGCAGGGCCGAGGACATTACGTATTTCGTGGAAGAGATAAACAAGGCAGCGGACGCAAACCCGCAAATAACCGGTCCGTTCTCATACTGCGAAGTTCAGTGCGGCGACTTCCCCGCGCTGCAAATGACAATCCTGTGTTACAAGAATGGCGTGCGCGAAGCGCTCGTCGGGTGGCCCATGGGCAATACAAAGACCCCATATCTGTTCGAGGACAGAAACAACGACCGCTCGCCGATCGGCCTTTTCGAGCGAATATTCATGTCTTATTGGTCCGTCGAATATCCGGCCCCCGCATTTCACCCAGGCCGCCCCCAGCCCAGCGGGGCTGCGCAATCGGCAAACGACGCGATTGCACAGCCCAATTGATCAAGACTGAGGTTTAAGCCGCCGCCTTCACGACCTGGCCGTTGAACTCCAGCTCGCCGTCGCGAACGCCGATGCGCACCGTATCGCCATCCTTGAGCCGACCGGCGAGTATCTGCTCGGCGAGCGGATCCTGCACGTGGCGCTGGATGACGCGCTTCAGCGGCCGCGCACCGTAAGCCGGGTCATAGCCGCGGTTCGCAAGCCACGTCCGGCCCGCATCGTCCAGCTCGACCTTGATCTTGCGATCGGCCAGCAGCTTGTCGAGACGCTGCATCTGGATGTCGACGATCTTGCCCATCTCCGACCGTTGCAGGCGATGGAACAGGATGATGTCGTCCAGGCGGTTGAGGAACTCCGGCCGGAACTTCTGCCGCACCTCACCCATGACCAAGTCGCGGACGAGGCTCGTGTCCTCGCCTTCCTTCTGATTGACGAGATACTCAGCGCCGATGTTCGACGTCAGGATGATGATCGTGTTGCGGAAGTCGACCGTGCGACCCTGCCCGTCCGTCAGACGCCCGTCATCGAGCACCTGCAGCAGCACGTTGAAAACGTCCGGATGCGCCTTCTCGATCTCGTCGAACAGGATCACCTGGTACGGGCGCCGCCGCACTGCCTCGGTGAGCGACCCGCCCTCTTCATAGCCGACATAGCCCGGAGGCGCGCCGATCAGCCGCGCCACCGAGTGCTTCTCCATGTATTCCGACATGTCGATGCGGAAGAGCGCGTTCTCGTCGTCGAAGAGGAACGCCGCCAGCGCCTTCGACAGCTCGGTCTTGCCGACGCCTGTCGGGCCCAAGAACATGAACGAGCCGATCGGCCGGTTCGGGTCCTGCAGGCCCGCACGCGCGCGCCGCACCGCCTTCGAGACGGCATCTACCGCCTCGCGCTGGCCGATGACGCGCTTGCCCAGCGCATCTTCCATCTTCAAGAGCTTCTCGCGCTCGCCCTCGAGCATCCGGTCGACCGGAATGCCCGTCCAGCGCGACACGACGCCCGCGATCTGGTCCGGCGTGACGGCCTCTTCGACCATGCCGCCCTTGGCTTCCTCGGCCTCGAGCTTCAGAAGCTTCTTTTCCAGCTCGGGAATCTTGCCGTAGGCAAGCTCACCCGCGCGCTGCAGGTCACCCTTGCGCTGCGCCTTCTCGAGTTCCGTGCGAGCGTGGTCGAGCTCTTCCTTCATCTTTTGGGCGCTGCCGAGCTTCTCCTTCTCTGCCTCCCAGTTCTGCGTCAGGATCTTGCTCTCCTCCTCGAGGTCGGCAACTTCCTTCTCGATGTTGACCAGCCGATCCTTCGACGCAGCATCGCTTTCCTTCTTCAGCGCTTCGCGCTCGATCTTGAGCTGCATCAGCTCGCGGTCGATGCGGTCCAGCTCTTCCGGCTTGGAATCGATCTGCATCTTGAGGCGTGAGGCCGCCTCGTCCATGAGATCGATTGCCTTGTCCGGCAGGAAGCGGTCGCTGATGTAGCGGTTCGACAACGTCGCCGCGGCGACGAGCGCCGAGTCGGTGATGCGCACGCCGTGATGCAGCTCGTACTTTTCTTTGATGCCGCGCAGGATCGAGATCGTATCCTCGACCGTCGGCTCGTTGACGAACACCGGCTGGAAGCGCCGAGCCAGCGCAGCGTCCTTTTCGATATGCTTGCGATACTCATCGAGCGTCGTAGCGCCGACGCAGTGCAGCTCGCCGCGCGCGAGCGCAGGCTTGAGCAGGTTGCCGGCGTCCATCGAGCCTTCGGTCTTGCCTGCGCCGACGATCGTGTGCAGCTCGTCGATGAACAGGATGATGCGGCCGCCCTCGGCCTCCACCTCGCTCAGCACGGCCTTGAGGCGCTCCTCGAACTCGCCGCGATACTTCGCACCGGCGATGAGCGCGCCCATGTCGAGCGCCAATAGCTTCTTGTCCTTGAGGCTGTCCGGCACGTCACCCTTGACGATGCGCTGCGCCAAGCCTTCGGCGATGGCTGTCTTGCCGACGCCCGGCTCGCCGATGAGGACCGGGTTGTTCTTCGAACGCCGCGACAGCACCTGGATGGTGCGGCGGATCTCCTCGTCGCGGCCGATGACCGGATCGATCTTTCCCGCGGCCGCAGCTTCGGTGAGGTCACGCGAATAGCGCTTCAAAGCGTCATAGCCCTGCTCGGCCGACGCGGTGTCGGCGGTGCGGCCCTTGCGGATGTCATTGATTGCCGTGTTGAGGCCCTGCGCCGTAACGCCGGCGTCGGCCAGGATCTTGGCGGCATCGGTGCCCTTCTCGAGCGCCAGCGCCAAGAGCAACCGCTCGGCGGTCACATATTTGTCGCCTGCCTTTTCGGCGATCTTCTCGGCCGCATCGAAGATGCGCGCAAGCTCCGACGCCATATAAAGCTGGCCCGAGCCGCCGCCCGAAACCTTCGGCCGCTTGGCGAGATGCGCTTCGACCGCATTCAGTGCCGCCTTCGGGTCACCGCCGGCCTTGCGAATGAGACCTGCGGCCAGCCCCTCGTTGTCGTCGAGCAGGACCTTCAACAGATGATCGGGCGAAAACTGCTGATGCCCCTCGCGCAGCGCGAGGTTCTGCGCCGCCTGAACGAAGCCGCGGGCGCGGTCCGTGAACATTTCGAAATTCATGAGTTTCCCTCCTCAGCGCAGCGATCCGCCCGAATGGCACGGAGCCGGCACCTTCCACGTCAGGATTGATCGGGGGCTCCGGCGACCTGCCAGTGCGGCAGCATCGCCCGGAAACCTTTCCAACAGGTGATATAGTATGGTCATAACCGGACATAAGAGGCGCCTGCCGGTCCGCTCCAACCTTCTTTGAGTTGCATCGGCGATGACATCCCAAACCGGCGCCAGCGTGCGCGGCCTCTACCGCTACCCCGTCAAAGGGCTGTCGCCCGAAGCCATGACGCGTCTGCCGCTGACCGCCGGCAAAACCGCACCCTTTGACCGCGCCTACGCCATCGAGAACGGTCCGGGTCGCTTCGACCCCGAGCAGCCCGCCCACCTGCCCAAGATCAACTTCTTGATGTTGATGCGAAACGAGCGCCTCGCGACGCTGCAGACCAAATTCGACGACGACACCGAGACCCTGACGGTCTTTCGCGCCGGCAAGCAGGTGGCGCGCGGCGATCTGAAAACACCGCTTGGTCGCAAGATGATCGAGCAGTTCTTCGCCGCTTACATGGAGACCGAGCTTCGCGGTGCCCCACGTATCGTTTCCGCACCCGGCCACTCGTTTTCCGACGTCGCCGCCAAGTGCCTGCATATCGTTAGCCTAGCATCGTTGCGCGAGCTGGAGCGCGTCGTCGGCCGCCCGGTCGACCCGCTGCGCTTCCGCCCCAACGTGGTGATCGACGGCTATGCCCCTTGGGGCGAGTTCGAATGGAAGGACAAGCCGCTCAAGATCGGCAGCGTGCGGCTCGAGTACATCAAGCGCACCGAGCGCTGCGCGGCGACGGATGTGGACCCCGCCACCGGCAAACGCGACATGGCGATCCCGCTAGCGCTCAAGCGCGCCTTCGGCCACACCGATTTCGGCGTCTACGCGCGCGTCATAGATGACGGCGCCATCGCCCTCGGCGACCCTGTCGAGGTCTAGCCCACTGGGGATCTGACCCGCCCTCACATACGAAAGCGCCCGGCAGCCGCCCTTGATGGGAAGCTGCCGGGCGCAAAATCTCAAATCGCGAACCCGATTACTCGCGGTCGGCCTCGTCGGCCGCAGGGGCGGCAGCACCATTCACCTCGGTGCCGTTGCTCTCGCGGCGCGGACGGCGAACCGGCCGACGCAGGAATTCAGGCTGCTCGTGCTGCTGCTGCGGGAAACGATCCCGGCGCTGACCCTGCTGGCCTTCGGCTGCCGCTGCCGGCTGCTGGCCACCGGTATCGCCGCCCTCAGGGCTGCGACGCGGCTGCTGGAATCCGTGCTGCTCACCACCGCCGCCACCGGCGAAGTCGCGGCGCTCGCCGCGGTCGCCTCGATCGTTGCGATCACCTCGGTCGTTGCGGTCATTACGGTCGCCGCGATCGTTCCGGTCGTGACCGCGATTGCGGTCGTTACGGTCGCGGTAGCGGTTCTGGTCGTTGTTGCGCGGGCCGTTGAAGCGCTGACCATCGCGCGGCTGATCGTTATGCCGCGGCTGATCGTTATGGCGCTGCGGCTGGTGCATCTGGGCAGGCTGCTGGTGGAACGGCTGCATATCGCCGTCATCACCGTCATCGTCGCCGTAATCGTCGCCTTCGCCCTCGAAGGTGCGGGGCACACCGCCCACGTCCGGTCCGCCCTGGCTCAGCTGCTGATCGCGGAAGGCCATGATGATCCGATTGTAGTGCTCGGCGTGTTGCAGGTAATTCTCGGCGAGAACCGGATCGCCCGACGAAGACGCATCGCGTGCGAGCGACATGTACTTCTCGGCGATGTGTGAAGGAGTACCGCGGATTTTAACGTCCGGGCCGGTGCTCTCGAAGCTGCGCGTGAGCGGGCTCTGGCCCTTGCGATTGCGCCCGCGTCCCCGGCGGTTCTGCTGTCCTTGCCTCATTGGCTCCGTTCTCAGTCGTGATGAAACGAAATTAGTCGCGCCTTGTGCTCAGCGTGGTTCAATTCGCTATGCCCTAAAGAGGCGCTCGAAACTGCGGTCTTTGACCAGTTTCTGGCGGGCGCTCATGCGCGCGCGTTGTCTCTCAATCCCGTGACGCTCAACCGGCAGTCGCTTCCGATTGTGTAGGGGCGTTGCATGCCAATAGGCTAGCTATCGCCTTTAGCGGGAGCGACAGGATCCCGCATCAGCGGCACCCTACGCTGGTGTTTCCAGCTCGCGGCCCTCAGGCTTCAACACCGAAGCGCGCCACACGTTCAATCGGCTGCGGATAGACTAGCGCGGAACCGGAGCAAATCAAACTCTTTTATTGCGACCAATTATGACTGTAGCCGCAACGCAACACATCTGATGTGCCCACCAAGGTCGGAATGTCTGCTTAGTTCTGCCCTGCGTGTCTTAACGAACTCTTGCTGCAACAGGACTGCAACATCCTCTGCCTGCCCGGCGCCGACTTCCAGCACCACCCATCCGCGCAGGATGTGATCGAGGCCCGCGGCGATCTCCCTATAGATGTCGAGACCGTCGGCCCCACCGTCAAGGGCAGCACGCGGATCATATTCGCGCACCTCTCGGCCGAGTCCGGCGATCTCGCCGCTTGCGATGTACGGCGGGTTGCTGACGATGAGGTCGAACGATCCTGCGATGCCGTCGAACACATCGTGCAGTTCGAACGCCGCGCGATCCGCAAGCCCCAACGCTTCGGCATTCTCCCCCGCGGTCGCCAATGCTTCGCCACTGATGTCGGTGCCGAGGCCCGTCGACATCGGCAGCTCCGCGAGCAACGTCAGCAACAGGCATCCCGTCCCCGTGCCGATGTCGAGAATGCGGATCGGCTTGCCGCGCCAGCCCTCGCGATCGGCGATCCCCAGTGCCGCCTCGATCAACGTCTCGCTGTCGGGCCGCGGGTCGAGCGTCGCAGGAGAAAGAGCAAACCGCCGCCCGTAGAACTCCCGCTCGCCGAGGATGCGCGACACCGGCTCGGATGCGCGCCTGCGTTCCAGCATGCTCGCGAGGCGCTCACGCACCGCGTCCGAAAGCAGCCGCTCAGGATGGGCGATGATGTCCGCCGTCGAGCAACCCGCAACCGCGGCGACGAGCAGCCGCGCATCGCGCCCCGCATCCTCTACGCCCGCCGCGGCAACGCTGCGCTGAGCCGCGCGCGCGGCCTCGCCCAGCGTTGCCGGAACCTCAGGCGACATTGTTCTCCAAGTCCGCGAGCTGGCTCGCCTGGTGGTCGGTGACGAGCGCATCGATCATTTCGTCGAGTCCCGAGCCGTCGAGCACCGTATCCAGCTTGTGCAGGGTCATGTTGATCCGATGATCGGTGACCCGGCCCTGCGGAAAGTTGTAGGTGCGGATACGCTGCGACCGGTCGCCGGAGCCCACCTGGCCTTTTCGCGCCTGGGCCCGCGCGGCATCGACACGTTCACGTTCCAATTCGTACACCCGCGAGCGCAGCACCTGCATGGCCAGCCGCCGGTTCTGGTGCTGCGACTTCTCCGCCGAAACGACCATGATACCCGTCGGAAGATGGGTCATGCGGACCGCCGAGTCCGTCTTGTTGACGTGCTGGCCGCCCGCACCGCCGGCGCGCATCGTATCGATCCGGATGTCTTCCGGCCGGATATCGACGTCGATCTCCTCGGCTTCAGGCAGCACGGCGACCGTCGCCGCCGAGGTGTGGATGCGCCCGCTCGTCTCTGTTGCCGGCACCCGCTGCACCCGGTGCACGCCGGATTCGAACTTCAGCTTCGCGAACACGCCTTCACCGGAAATCGAAGCTATGATCTCCCTGTAGCCGCCGAGATCGTTCTCCGCTTCCGAGATGATCTCCACTTTCCAACGATGCAGCTCGGCATAACGGCTGTACATGCGGAAGAGATCGGCTGCGAAGAGAGCGGCTTCGTCACCCCCCGTGCCCGCCCGCACTTCGAGGATCGCGCTGCGTTCGTCGGCCACATCCTTCGGCAGCAGCTGGATTTTCAGCTGCTGTTCGAGCTGATCCAGGCGCGGCTGGAGCGCCTCCAGGTCGGCCCGTGCGAGCGCGGACATCTCCTTGTCCGAGGAAGCCTTGAGCGCCTCGAGGTCGGATCGCTCTCTCTCCAGCGCGCGCAGCGCCTCGATCGTCTCGACCAGCGGATTGAGCTGGGCGAACTCCTTGGTCAGCTTGGCATATGTCGCCTGGTTCGCGCCGGCGTTGAGCTCGGCCTGGATGGTGTTCCAGCGCCCGACCATCTTCTCGAGCTTGTCTTGCGGAATTCCGGCCATGATTCTCGAAAGGTAGCGGCGGC
>CALRVN010000101.1:0-10939 GCA_943371625.1 Hyphomicrobium sp. CS1GBMeth3 | reverse complement strand
CGCCCCAGCTCCATCGTGCTGACGCTGAACGTCGTGAACGGCCGCCTCGACGCCATACGCATCGGGGGCAGCGCCATACGCGTCATCGACGGTACATTGGCGGTCTGACGCGGATCAGCCGGCGCCTCTAGTACGATCGGACAGGGCGCGCCGGATTCCATCTCCTGGCATCGTTGTCGTTCCGTGTGCGGTAAGGCGCACGGATCAGAACGGGAGGAGGAGGGGTGACTGCAACGCTTCCTGGACGCGAGACTTACGACGATACCGACGAGCACGACCTCGGTCTGCACCACGACCTGACAATCATCGGGCGGCGCCGTGCACTCGCCTGGCTCGGGTCGGCCGGCATGTCAGCGGTCCTTACCGCCTGCGGAGAAGCCCCGTTCTTCGGCCGCGCCGAGGCCGAGGTCATCGGCAGCGCTCCCGATGGCAGCCAATGCGTCGTCCATCCGGCCGAGACTGCCGGACCTTTCCCCGCCGACGGATCGAACAAGGCGCACGGCACGCTCGCCAACGTGCTCGACAAGAGCGGCATCGTGCGCGCCGACATGCGTCCCAGCCTCGGGAGCGGTGGCCCGGTTGCGGAAGGATTGCCGCTGGAGCTGACCGTCGAGCTGGTCGACGCGAGCCGCGGCTGCGCGCCGCTCGCCGCACACGCGATCTATCTCTGGCACTGCGATGCGATCGGCCGCTACTCGATCTACGATCTGCCCGAGGCGAGCTACCTGCGCGCGGTTGGTGTCGCAGACGCCAACGGCCGGACCACCTTCACCACCGTCTTCCCCGGCTGCTACCCCGGACGTTTTCCGCACATGCACTTCGAGATCTACCCGAGCCTCGACAAGGCGACGGACTACAACAACCGCATCCTCACGTCCCAGCTCGCGATGCCCGAGCCGGTGTGCGGACCGGTCTACGCGGCCCATCCCGCCTACAAGGACAGCATCGGCAACTTCGCGCACTCGCCTCTGATCCGCGACGGCATTTTCGCCGACAACACACCGCGTCAGCTCGCGGCCCAGACGCCCGCGCTGCAGGGCGACCCGGCGCGCGGCTACCGCGGCAAGGTGGTTATCGGCCTCAAGGGATGACCCGCCGGAAAAAGCGGCGGGCTAGCCTAAAATGCCGCGATGTACTAAGAGTGGCCGCATGCGCCAGACGATAGGCATTGAACGCATTAGCTTTTTGCGCCCGGACAACCTCCGCGGCGCCCCGTTGGCGCGTGCATCGGAGCTTCTGAGCCTCCTCCTTACCAGCCCCTGAGTTCGTGGCTCCGGTTCACCCGGTGCCGACGCTCAGGGGATCCAGTCAAGCGAGCTGAAGGTTCAACGCTGCTCCTTAAGGGAGCAGGCCCGACGGAAGAGAAATCCAATGAGCACCGATCCGCAAAAATCAGACGGACAGGCTGATGGCGGCGCTGCCGCCGACCGCGTCGTCATTTTTGACACCACGCTGCGCGATGGCGAGCAATGCCCCGGCGCCACCATGACCTACGAGGAGAAGCTCGAGGTTGCCGAGTGCCTCGACGAGATGGGCGTCGACATCATCGAGGCCGGGTTCCCCATCGCATCCGACGGCGACTTCGAGGCCGTCTCGGCGATTGCCGGCCGCATGAAGCACGCGACCGTTGCCGGGCTCGCGCGCGCTGTGAACGCCGACATCGACCGCGCCGGCGAAGCCGTGAAGCATGCCCGGCGCGGCCGCATCCACACCTTCGTCTCCACCTCGCCGATCCACCTCGCGCACCAGATGCGCAAGACCGAGGCCGAGGTTCTGGAGATCATCTCCGCCACCGTCGCTCGCGCCCGCAACCTCGTCGAGGACGTCGAGTGGAGCGCCATGGACGCAACGCGCACCGGCATCGACTACCTCTGCCAGTGCGTCGACGCGGCGATCAAGGCCGGCGCCACCACCATCAACCTGCCCGATACCGTCGGTTACGCGACGCCGGACGAGTACGCCGCCATGTTCCGGCAAGTGCGCGAGCGCGTTCCAAACTCCGACAAGGTGATCTTCTCCACCCACTGCCACAACGATCTCGGCCTCGCCGTCGCCAACTCGCTGGCTGCGCTGGGGACGGGTGCGCGCCAGATCGAATGCACCATCAACGGCATTGGCGAGCGTGCCGGTAACGCTGCGCTGGAAGAGATCGTCATGGCGATCAAGACGCGTGCCGATCGCCTGCCTTACGCCAGCGGCATCGATGCCACCATGCTGTCGCGCGCCTCGCGCCTCGTCTCGGCGGTGACCAACTTCCCCGTGCAGTACAACAAGGCCATCGTCGGCCGGAATGCGTTCGCGCACGAGAGCGGCATCCACCAGGACGGCATCCTCAAGTACCAGCAGACTTACGAGATCATGACGCCGGAATCTGTCGGCGTCGGCAAGACCTCGCTGGTCATGGGCAAGCACTCCGGCCGCAACGCCTTCCGCACCAAGCTGAAAGAGCTTGGCTACGAGCTGGGCGAGAATGCCTTTGAGGACGCCTTCAATCGCTTCAAGGCGCTGGCCGATCGCAAGAAGCACGTCTACGACGAGGACATCGAGGCGCTGGTCGACGAGGGCATCGCCCACATGCATGACCGCATGAAGGTGGTCTCCCTCACCGTCATTGCCGGCAACATGGGGCCGCAGCAGGCGACGCTGACGCTCGACGTCGAGGGCGTGCAGCACACCGTGCAGTCGACCGGCAACGGCCCGGTCGATGCAACCTTCAACGCCATTAAGATGCTGGTCCCGCACGACGCCAAGCTCGACCTCTACCAGGTGCATGCCGTCACCGAGGGCACCGACGCTCAGGCGGAGGTATCCGTGCGTCTGGAGGAGGGCGGTCGCATGGTGACCGGTCGTGGCGCCGACACCGACACCATGGTCGCCTCGGCCCGCGCCTACGTCTCGGCGCTCAACAAGCTGATGGTGAAGCGCCAGAAGACCGCCCGCGTCCAGCAGGTTCTGTAACCCCGAATCGGTGGTTCCAATTCCGATTTAGCCTGCGGTGCTGCTATAGTTGTCATCCGGGCAGTCATGCCGAAGGCATGCTTTCAGCATGACTTGCCGGGATCCATCGCGCGGCTGGTGTCGGAACTCGCGGATTGCTGGATCCCGGGGACGAGCCCCGGGATGACAATCGTTTTGAGTAAAAGGTGTGAGCCGGTAATGCTGCGCGGCGTGGTAAGCGCGTTCTCGGACGACATCGCGATCGACCTCGGCACCGCCAACACGCTGGTGCACGTCGCCGGTCGCGGCATCATCATTGATGAGCCGTCCGCGGTCGCGGTTCACATCCACCGCGGCACGCGCGAGATCCTCGCCGTCGGACGCAAGGCCAAGGCGCTCATCGGCCGCACGCCGGAAAACATCGAGCTGGTACGTCCGCTGCGCGACGGCGTCATCGCCGATTTCGTCGCCACCGAGGAAATGCTGCGCCAGTTCATCAAGCGCACCAAGACCATGCTCGGCTTCCGCCGCCCGCGCATCCTCATCTGCGTCCCGGCACAAGCGACGCCCGTCGAACGCCGAGCAGTGCACGACACCGCCGTCTCCCTCGGCGCCCGCAAGGTCTATCTCATCGCCGAGCCCGTCGCGGCTTCGCTTGGTGCAGGCCTGCCCGTCGACGAGCCTGGCGGTGCGATGGTGCTCGACATCGGCGGCGGGACCTCCGATATCGCTGCGCTTTCGGGCGGCAGCATCATCTCCGCGCGCACGCTGCGCATCGCCGGCAACGCGATGGACGAGGCGATCGTTCGCTTTATCCGCCGCAGTCACCAATTGCAGGTCGGCGAGACCAATGCCGAGCGCATCAAGATCGAGGTCGGCACCGCGCTCGCAACGCCCAACGGCCGCAACGCCGAGGTGCACATTCGCGGACGCGATTTGCGCCAGGGCTCGGCCAAAGCCATCGTTCTGCGCGCCCACGATATCGCCGACGCGCTCGCAGAGCCGGTCGAGACGCTGGCGGAGTTCACGCAGCGCGCGCTCGAGGATCTGCCCCCCGACATTCTCAGCGACATCGCACGGCGTGGCGTCCACATGACGGGAGGGGGCGCGCTTCTCAATAAGCTCGACACGGCGCTTGGCCGCCGCATCGGCGTGAGATTCCACGTGCAGCAGAACCCGATGCACTGCGTCGTCAAAGGTTCGGCGGAGGTGCTGGCGGCGCTCGATGAGCACGAGCACCTGCTCATGCGCCCCTGAGGGCTGAGCTAAAACTTCAGCCGCGAATAGCGCTTGTTGACCGCGTCGTGGATGCTCGTCGCCGGCCCTGCGAACTGCACGCCGAGAGAATTGGTCTGCCGCCAAGCGACCTTCGCCGGATACAGCAGCCCCGAAGACTTCTCATAGAGCTGGAACGTGTCCGGCAGTCCCACCGTGTTGGCGATCAGCAGCCGCGCGCCGCCTTCCGACATGTCGCGGATGGTGCAATCGAAAACGCGCAGGCCATCCGCAAAGATGATCTTGCCCTCCTTGAGGACACGCCGTCGCGGGGCCTTTCGCTTCTCTTCCATAGTCACCGCGCGGGGCAACGTAGGCACGGTCAAAGGCTCCGGGCCGGTTTGCGAGGAACGATGCGCGACTCGCAGCGCCACGATTATGCAGCAACGACGGGAAGCTTCGCTATACGCCAGACTGGAATTCGGAGCCGCAGCGTCGGTTTACGTCCGGCGCGGCTCTAAAAAGACCCGAAAAATGAGGGGGCAACGCTGCTGGACATACGCCGCCCAGGGTGCTAAACGCAGCTTCAACGAGGGCTCGCGCGGCGGGCCCTTTTGACGTCTCTGGCTCTGCGGTTCGAAACTGCGGGGGAAGGCCGGGACGGAGCCGTTCGCACGGCGATGGGTGATTAGCTCAGTTGGTAGAGCAGCTGACTCTTAATCAGCGGGTCGAAGGTTCGAATCCTTCATCACCCACCATTCTTTCAAAGCCTTGGTGGATCGGAACCACCCCTTCGCCGGCTGCCGGGCAACCAGTGGCAACCAAGCTGCGCTGAGACATTGCACTTAGTGTGGTTTCGGTTCCCTTTGGCCCGTCGGCGTCTCTCGACGATCCTCGACCATCTATCGGCGCCGGCTATGCAGTGCTCCCAGCGTTGTTCTGGTCGACCTAGTTACCCAGATCGTGCTGTAGTCGCAACGTCATCAAGCTTACTTATTAAGCGGCGAAACCATCGTCCGTGGTCAGAGCTTGCGCTTTTCATCAAACACTTGCATGCTGACTTATTATTGCGAAAAATCGAACAATTGCTTCATCGAGTTAGCTATGAGTGTAACGCGTACAGTTTTGACGACCGATCCGGTTTCGCACGCCTTCCCCGGCAGCATTTCGGACCCAGTTTACCTGAGTGTCGTCATCCCCGCCTACAACGAGGAGGGCGCTATTCTTCAGACCGTAGACGAGGTCAAGCGAGCCCTCACACCTTTGGGCATCACATATAACATCATCATTTCAGATGACGGCTCGACGGACGGCACGAGTACCCAGGCCGCACAGAGCACCGCTTTCGTTATTAGCAGCCCTCAGAACAACGGCTATGGCGCGGCCCTCAAACGAGGGATCGCTGCGGGTAACTCGACGCTGATCGCAATTATCGACGCCGATGGCACGTACCCCGCCGACCAGCTTCCCGCCATGCTCGACGCTGCCCAGACCGCAGACATGGTCGTTGGAGCACGCGACGCGGCGATGACTAACGTCGCGCTCATCCGCAAGCCGGCCAAATATTGCCTGAGCCTGCTGGCTAGCTACCTGACGCAGCAGTCCATTCCCGACCTGAACTCGGGCCTTCGCGTCTTCCGGCGCAGTTCTCTTGAGCGCTTCATTCCATTGTTGCCGCAGAAGTTCTCGTTCACGACAACGATCACGCTCTGCATGCTCTGTACGGAGTTGCGCGTCACGTATTTGCCGATCACTTACAAAAGACGGATCGGCAGCTCGAAGATCCGCTACACGGACTTCTCGGCGTTCATGCTCCTCGTGTTGCGCACAATCGTACTGTTCAATCCGCTGAGGATCTTCCTGCCGTTGGGCGCCGCGCTTTTCGTTCTCGGCTTCCTCAAGCTCGGCTACGACATCGCGATGCAGGATCTGTCGGAAACGGCGATATTTGGGTTTCTCTCGGCCATCATGATTTGGTCGCTGGGCCTCATCGCCGACATGGTGGCGCGCCTGCACCTGCGGCCGCGGCAAGAGTAGTCGATGTGCTCGCCCTGTTTCATCGAGTAGCACGGCATCAGTGGTTGGTGCGGCTCTTCGGATCTGCAGTCGCCCTGGCCTTCATTGTGTGGCTGGTCCCTCTTAATGAGGTCTGGTCGGCGATGAGCCAGGTGCCTTTGGGCCTTTGGTTTCTCGTGTTGACCCTCTTCATCGCAGTGCACGTCGTTAGCGCGCTGAAGTGGTGGCTGCTCGCCGTGCGGGGCACCGGCATCTCATTCCCGATCGCGCTCCGGGCGCACTTCTCGGGGCTCACTGCGAATCTATGTTTGCCGGGCGTCGCGGGGGGCGACGTCGTGCGCACCGCGGTCTTGCTTAACCGAACCGCCGATAAGACGCGGCTTGCCATCGGCTCGGTGGCAGAGAGGGTAATCGACACATTTGCCCTGTTGATGCTGACGCTCGTTGCCGCCGCCGTCCTCGCCGCCAGTCACTTCGGCATTCCCTCTCCACTCCTTCAAGCTACGGTGCTCGTCGCCGTCTGTGCCCTAGCTGGCGGCGTCGTCGCTGCGGTCGCGCATCGATTTCTGCTTGATCGGCTTCCTTCGAAGCTGATCGACGCTATTCAACACTTCAAGTCTCGCCCCGGCGCGCTGCTGAGCTGCCTTGGCTTGTCGCTTACCGTGCAGTCGGCGCTGATCCTTTTGGCGATCCCGCTTGCCGGGGCAATCGGCATCGAAGCTGCCATGGCTGCATGGTTCTTCGGTTGGTCGCTCGCTAAGATTATCGCGCTCTTGCCGGTGAGCATTTCTGGCATCGGTGTTCGCGAGGCGAGTCTGGCTACGCTGATGGCGCCATTCGGTGCCGACCCAGCGACGGTCGTCGGCTTGGGTCTGATCTGGCAAACCATTTTGATTGCGAGTGGAATTCTAGGTGGCCTCGCGCTGCTGCTCACCGGAGCCAAGGCGGGCAGCACGGCCCCGGTTTCGGCAGGGCTCAATTCATCCAGCCAATGACATCACTCGGCACTGAGCACTGCTGTTGGAGTTGACATGGTTCATGTGACAGTCCTCGGTGCGGGTCCGGCGGGCGCGGCGGCCGCCTACGCCCTTACCCGTTCAGGCCAAGCGCGTGTCTCCGTCATTGAGCGGAGCGACCGAGTAGGTGGCAACGCCGGCAGCTTTCTTCTCGACGGTATTTGGTGCGACTACGGCAGCCATCGATTTCATCCGGTGGCCGACCCCCGGGTCTTTGGCGATGTGAAGCAACTGCTCGGCGACGACCTGTTACTCCGTCCGCGTCACGGCCGCATCAGACTGCAGCAGCGTTGGATCCACTTTCCGCTGAAGCCCGCTGATTTGCTGCTTCAGTTGCCGCTCAGCTTTTCCGCCTCCATCGGACTTGATTTGGCACGGAGCCTTTGGCCACAGCCGGCGCCCACGGACGAGAATTTCGCAACAGTCCTTCGCCGCGGCCTCGGAAGGACGATGAGCGAAAATTTCTACTATCCCTACGTCGAGAAGCTTTGGGGGCTACCTCCTGAGCAGCTCGCCGTCACGCTCGCCAAACGCCGCGTTTCTGGAAATTCCATCGGCAAGATTCTACAAAAGATTGCCAACCAGCTCCCAGGCAGGAAGAGCGAAACCACGGGTAGATTCTTCTACCCCCGGAAGGGATTTGGTCAGATCAGCGAACGGCTTTACGAGGCGGCCCAGAAGCGGGGAGCGGAGTTCCTATTCAACACGCGCGTGACTGGCATCTCCCGCGACGGCAACAAGGTGACGGCCGTAAATGTCGAGCGCAACGGACAAACCGAGTGCCTTCCCTCCGATATCGTCTGGTCCACGCTACCCATCAGTCTGCTCATCCGTTTCATGAACCCTGCCCCGCCACAGCCGGTACTTGAGGCTGCGCAACGCATCAAGTTTCGCGGGATGATCCTCATCTATCTTGTCTTGGCTCAGGACCAATTCACTGAATACGACGCCCACTACTTTCCCGAGCGCTCAATTCCAATTTCACGCATGTCGGAGCCAAAGAATTACTCGGCCGCAAGCGGCCCCAAGGACGTAACTATACTCTGCGCTGAGCTTCCTTCGGACCCTGCCGACGCCCGATGGGCCCTTAGCGACGAAGAACTAGGAAAACAGATGTGCCAGTGGCTCGATAGCGTGGGTCTGCCAGTGAAGGCGAAGGTGATCAAGACGGTCACGCGGCGCCTGGCACAAGCTTATCCCGTCTATGACTGCAACTATGAGACGCACTTCAAGGCAATGGACGAATGGCTAGCGTCCATCGACGGGCTCCTCACGTTCGGCCGTCAGGGGCTGTTTGCCCACGACAACACACATCACGCTATGGCTATGGCTTACGCTGCCGCCGACTGCCTTAGCGCGAACGGATCATTCGACCGGGCGCGCTGGAATGACTACCGCGTCGAGTTCGCGTCGCATGTGGTGGAGGACTGATTGTGCCGCCTCTGCCCGCAGTTCCCGCCAAGCCGCTCCGCTCGAACATGCTATGGATTCTCGTCGTAGCGGCGATACTGCTCATTAATTGGTCGATACGAATCAATGACTCCGCCATCGAGCATGATGCGCTTGAAAATCTCATCATCGCGTCGAACCTAGCTGATAGCGCTGCCTTTTCAGTTGACCAGCCCAACAGCGGCAGGAGCATGGCGCCCTCTCGGCTCCGCGAGCCGATACCCCCACTGGTGACGGCCGCTTATCTGAAAGTCCTCAGCCTGTTCTTCGGCCCCCTGGACGTCAGCTGGCTTGAACACGGCCCCGGGGCCAACGTCGCCAAATTTGTGAACTTGTTCTGGGCTGCGATCATTTGCGCGAGCGTGGGGGCGGCCCTTTTAATGTTCACGGAAAACTTTCGGGTCGCCATTATTGGCGCGCTGGTTGCCGGACTCCTGATCCGCATCAACACGCTCTACACTGAGATCGCAGCGCAAGCGCTTCTGGCCCTATTCTCTCTTCTGCTTGTTGTGGCAATCAAGTCGGGACGAGCAGGCTATTGGTGCGTCGCTGGCGCGGCCTTGGGCGGCCTGGTTCTTACAAAGGCGATATTCCTGTACGTCGGCCTGATGCTCTTGCTCGGCGGCCTGATCTACTTGCTTGCCCGATGGGCAAAAGGCAAATCGCTGCGCAGAGAGGTGACCGGCGGCATATTATTGGTGGCGTCGGCTGCTGCTATCGTGAGCCCATGGATGGTGCGCAACTACCGCTACTTTGGATCAGCGGATATCACCGATCGGGGCGGCCACGTGCTGTATATTCGCGCCCTGCAAAATCAAATGACCGACGAAGAGTATGTGGGTGCAATTTACTCCTGGGCATCGGAGGGGCCAGTCAAAAAATTGATCGGCGCTGCGTTCGGACTATCACCCGAAGACGATTCCAAAGGTGGCAGATTGCAGCGCCTGCAACAGCAGGCTCCGGACGACTACGAGGCCTATCGATCCGGAAACACGACGCAGGCGATCAGTTACTACGGACGCGGAAGGGCGGAGTTGACGAAGCTGCATCATCAGTTGGCATCCCAAGGGATCGCAAATCCCGCTGGCGCGGCCGACGCTCAACTCAAACAACGTGCCATATTATTGATTGCAGACGACCCGCTCTCCCACATCTCAATGATACCATTGTATCTTTGGAGGGGAGCGCCGCTTGCGACCCCGTTGTTCTTGGCCTTTGCGGTTTTGGCTTTCTGGAGGCGCCGGTTTGATGTCCTGATATACATGGCGCCCGCCGCCGCGATGGTGCTTTTTCTGTCGGTGTTCACGCATTTCAATCCGCGATTCAGCGTTCCAGCGGTGCCGATACTGGTCGTCGCGGCCTTCACATTGGGCGTTCTTCCGTATAGGCGCGAACGTGGACCAGCTGTCCCCGGGTAGTCGGCTGCTGCCTTCCGCACTCTTTCGCCGGCAGTCGAGGACGGGCGTAAAACGGGCACTGCTTGAGCCACTTCGTCCGCTGGCTGGGCAAGAACCCGCTTCACCGCCACCACGATAAGTCCGTCCGCTGCCCAAAATCTCGGTCTTCTACTCCGTTCGGAGGAAGCGCTGCCGTGGGGTCACTGTATGAATTGCAAAGAAGCGCCCACACGATAGCAAACTAGATTTGGCCACTCGGCCCGTACGCATTTTGCCGACTGAATTGCCGAGGAACGCTGTTCCCATGAGTACGTGGTGCCATGGCCGGTTTGCGCGCTGGCTCGCTGCAGCAGCGTCAGCGATTTATGTGGCCCTCGCGGCCGCCCCCGCATTCGCGGGCTGTGGCGACCGCCCCGGCACGCCCGTCGATATGTCGGCGACGCAGAGCGACAATCGGATCGAGCTGAACTTCACCAACACCGCAAGCGAAGCGCCGATTTACTGGGACGTCGAGGTGACCGACGGCGCCGGCCACGGGCTGCCAGGCGGCGCTGCTGGCATTTCCGGGACGAGGACGCAGGCCACGGGCGGCGCCTATTCCCAGATGGGCCGGTTTCAGCTGATTCCGATCCAAGGCGGCAACTTCAAGCCCAATACCACCTATTGCTTCCGCGTTCGTGCCCGTACCGCGGCTGGCAAAGAGGGTTGCGTCTCGCAGATCTGGAATAACCCGGTCTGCGTGACGACGCCGGATCCCTCCGTCAATCAGTTCTGTTCGACCTACGCCCGCGACGCGATCAATCAGCTCAACTACCTGCGCAACGTCAAGTTGGCTGGGAACTGCGGCGACGATGGCCAGCGCTGGTCGAGTGATTGGCTCGGGCACTACAACTGGTGCATCGCCATGCG
>CALRVN010000100.1:0-10975 GCA_943371625.1 Hyphomicrobium sp. CS1GBMeth3 | reverse complement strand
ACTGGTTCTGGCGCCGCGCTTGCAGCTCGATCTTCTGACGCGCGTAAATCTGCTGCACCTCGGGATCGTCACTGCTGGCAGCTAAATCCTTCGGCAGCTTGAAGCTGTCCTCCCCGTTTATCTGCGCCTCCAGCCGCGCCTGCGCCGTGTACAGTCGATATTCACGCAACGTCAGCCGTCGCACCTTCGCCTTCGCCGGCGTCTCGTCGAGCCGCAGCAACGTCTGGCCGGCCTCAACGATATCGCCTTCGCGCACCAGCATGTCGCGGATGATTCCGCCTTCCAGATGCTGAATCTGCTTATTCTGCCCCGTGGCGACGAAGGAGCCGGATGCGACCACGGCACCATCGAGCGGCGCCAGCATCGCCCATGAGCCGAAGCCGACGACCCACACGCCGACAAGCGCCAGCCCGAACATAGTCGGGCGATTGATGCCGCTCGGCACCTTTTGCTGCCACGTATCGAGTGGTGCCGCATCGCTGGTCATGAGGGCGCACCTTGATCTGCGATCTTCGCCACCGGCGCGGCGGGCGCGGCGGCGGCAGCAGCCGTAGGCGGCACCACCCGGTGCAGCACCTTGTCCGGCGGACCGTAGGCTTCCGCGCGTCCGTTGCGCAGCACCAGCACCCGGTCGACCGACGTCAGCAGCGCCGGCCGCTGCGTGATTACAATCACCGTAACGCCGCGCACCTTGGCGCGAGCCAGCGTCTCGGTCAAAGCCTGCTCACCCACCGCATCGAGATTGGAATTTGGCTCGTCGAGCACGATCAGCGCCGGATCCCCGAACAGCGCCCGCGCCAGCGCGATGCGCTGCTTCTGCCCGCCGGACAGCGGCGCGCCACCCTCCTTCAGCACCGTTTCATAGCCCTGGCTGAAATGCGCGATCATGTCGTGCACGCCTGCGGTGTCGGCCGCGTCATAGACCATCTCGTCGGGGAGATCGGCGCGCATGCGGCAAACATTCTCTTTGATGGTGCCTGGGAAAAGCTCGACCTCCTGCGGCAGATACCCGATCAGCGCGCCGAACTGCCGCCGGTCCCAGTTGCGCAGCTCGGTACCATCAAGGCGCACGCGCCCGGCAGTGGGGGCGAGACACCCGACGAGCAGCCGCGCCAGCGTGGACTTCCCCGACCCCGAAGGCCCGACCACCGCCAGCGAAGTTCCAGGCTCCAGTTCGAACGTGACGCCATTGATCGTCGGGTCCTTGCTACCCGGAGGAATGTAGAGCAGCCGGTCGCACGACAAACGTCCCGTCGGCCGCGGCAGCTGCATGCGCGGCGGCTCGCGCGTGTAGGCATCCACCGATGCAATCACTCTCTTATACGCTGCTCGCGCCTGCACGACGCCGCGCCAGCCCTCGATCATGCCTTCGAGCGGCTGCAGTGCACGACTTGCGATGATCGACGCGGCGATCATCATGCCGCCGGTGATCTCGCCGTTGAGCGCCAGGAACGCGCCGTAGCCGAGCACCACGATCTGTGTCACCAGCCGGAAGAACTTCGACGTTCCGCTGATCCAGAAGTTGCGGTTGGTCGCCTTGCCTTGCGTCGTCAGCGCATTGGCGTGCTCCGATCCCCAGTGCTGCACACCTTCATGCAGCATGCCCATGGCATTGATGACCTGCGCGTTCCTTGCCAGCGCCTCGGCCCGGTCGTCGGCCCGCGTTGCGTGCTGGCCGGCTGTGCCGAGCGGGGCCGATGTCGCGCGCTGATTCAGCACCGCGATCCCGGCAAGAACGAACCCCGCTATAACCGCAATCACCCCGAGCGCCGGGCTGATCATAAACACTGCCGCAAAATAGAGCGGCGCCAGCGGCGCATCGAACAGCAGCAGCATCACCGGGCTCGAAAGGAAGTTGCGCACATGGTGCATACTGCGCATCGTCTCGATCGGTCCGCCGGCCAATCCCTGCGGCGTCGTGATGACGCTCGCCAGTAGATGCCCGCCGAGAATGGCTTCCATCCTGTTGGCGAGACCGCCAAGCACCTGCCGCCGCGAGATATCGAGTAGCGACAGAATGGCGATGAACCCGACCGCCAGCAGCGACAGCATGAGCAGCGTATCGATGCTGCGGCTGGTCAACACCCGGTCGGAGATCTGGAACAGGTAGATCGGCACCGTCAGCATCAGGATGTTGACGAATAGCGAGAACACCGCGACGGTCGCGATCGTCCGTCGCGCCAGCGCTCGCCACCGCTGCAATGGCGTCGCCTCGTGCGGCGCAACGTTCTCCGCTGCCGGTTCGACTGCATCACCGACGACTTCAACGTCGCCGTTTGCAGGAACCGGCGCAACGGCTGCCTGTCCGCTCCACAGCCGCGCGGTCTCGCGCAGCAGGAACGCTACCCGATCGCGGCGCTGGCGAAGACCATCGATCACGCCCGCGGCCCACGGCGGAATGGCGTAACGTGTAGTGACCTTCCCATCGGCGTCGCCACCGCCGACCCTCTCTGCCCCTGTCATCATGGTCCTACGCCAGTATGTCCGCTGCAGTTCTCAGAACGGCTTGATCGAAATGCAGTGCGTCGGAAGAGCCGTGATCACTTCCGACAAGGTGATCGGCCAGGTGAACATCGAGCATCGAGGCGTCGCCTGCGTCGTGCTGTGCGTCACCGCTTGCTGGCGCGTTGCCCGAAGTGTCCGTGCTCATGGCAATGCCGTAGCTCGTGTACGAACCTGTCGGCGTCGACATCTCGCTCGGTGCGTGACTGTCGCTCGTTTCCGCGAAGCGCAACTGCCCCGCCGATCCCGTGTCCGATCCATGGCTTTGATGCGCGCCCGAGTCCGAGCCGAGCCCGACAAGCGAAACGACCGGCCCGAGCAGCCCAGGCGCAATGCCCGTCGCAATGTCTCCAACGCTGTGCAGCAGACCGCCGACCACCGGCAATTCGCCCAGCGTATCGCCAACGGCGCCGAGCAGGCCATCGACCGCATGGCCAAGGTCCAATTGAATATTCGCGACGCCGAAGTTCAGTCCCAGGTCGAGCGGTAGTCCGTCATGCGCAAACGAAAGCGCAATCGGTTCGCCGCTATGCAGATCGCCTGTTGCCGAAAGCGCGCCGTCGTCTGCATGGCTCACGTTCGCGTCGCCATCCGAATGACCACCGCCACCGCCGCCACCGTGTGAGATGCCCGGTTGCGCCCCGAGATCTTCGACCGGAATTGCCTTCACTGCCGCCAGCTCACCACCGAAAGTCGTCGGGGCATATTCGGCCATCAGCGAAGCCTTCGGCGTCGGAAACGAGTCAGAGCCCTCAGCAGCCGTGGATATGTTGACGTCGGGCAGGTTGTTGGCGATCGGCGCGCCGTCCGAAGGTGTGTGCGGCGTGCGCCCTGCGTCATCGTCCATGGCGTGCGCGGCGTTCGGCAGGAACGCATCCCGGCTCGCCATTTCGGCGAGGACGAATGCCCAGGTGAGAAAGCTCAGCCACCGGCGCTTGTCGGTGGCGCCGATCGCATCGGCAGCATGATCGGCCAGGCGAACGCGGCCGATATCTGAGACAGGTGTCAAGGAAATGGAACTCGACATTTGAGGACGCTCCAGAAATGACGGCCGGCGCGATTGCCGGCCGCCGTTACGAGTGGACTAGTTGGTGATGTCTCCGACGATGTGACCAACGTCGAGACCGCCGAGCACATTGCCGATGTCGAGCAGACCACCGTCACCGCCACCGAGCGACGGGTCGATGCCGTCGACGATGCCGCCAAGGTCCACACCACCCAGCAGGCTGCCGAGTTCGGCGCCACCGACCGTCACGTCGGCGGTATCAGGAACGTGCGCGTCGAGGGTATTGGTGCCGTCCAGCGCAGAAACGGTGATGGGTTCGTTTCCGCCGAGGCCTCCGACATCACCAACGCCGCCGAGCAGCGACCCTAGCGTCGATCCTTCACCGACCGTCGCATCAGCCAGCCCCGGAGCATGTGCCGCGGCGAGGTTGTCGGAGTTCAGGGCCTCTACGGTGATCCCGTCCAGTGCGCCGAGCGGATTGCCGCCCAGGAGATCGCCGCCGGCATCACCGAGGATGGAACCGACGGTTCCGTCATCGACAGTAGCGTCGAGGACGCCCGGCACGTGTGCATCGAGAAGGCTATCGCCGTTCAGCGCATCTACGGTAATGCCGTCGAGTGCACCGCCCAGCGGGCTGCCGTCGAGCACGTCGCCGACGCCACCGACGTCACCGAGCACTGAGCCCAATCCTTCACCAACCACTGCATCTGCGACGCCCGGAACGTGGACCTCAGCGAGGTTATCGGGGTTAAGCGCCGAGATACTGATGCCATCGAGCACGCTGCCCAGCGGATTACCGCCAGCGTCCCCGAGGATCGAGCCCAAGGTGCCATCGCCGACCGTTGCATCAAGGAGTCCCGGCGCATGTGCCTCGATTAGGCTGTCCGGGTTTACTGCACTGACGCTGATGCCGTCGAGCGTACCGCCGGTAATCCCCGACGTGTCCGCATCTACGTTGATGAGGCCGTCACCACCGTCGCCTGCGCCGTCACCCCCGACGCCGACGTTGATCAGGCCGCCGTCTCCGTCACCGCCCGTGTCGCCGCCACTGGCTGTGCTGCCGCCACCACCCGTGTTGCCGCCGCCGCCTGTGCCGTCACCACCGCCGCCGGTTGACCCGCCGCCAGCGGTCGAACTACCGCCGCCCGTGCCGTCACCGCCCGAGCCGCTGCCGTTCCCGGAGCCGCCGTTGTTGGAGTTGTCGTCATCCGGCTGGGGTCCATAATAAGGATATGGATTCTGGTTGCTGTTTAAGGCCATTGGGTTCCTCCAAACTTTGCCAGTTGGAAATTCCCTGTCGGCGAGCAATTTGTGCCCTCGTGCCGAAGGGGCGCACTGGTGAAAGAATGGCAGGGGCTTTCAGTCGTTCCCCCCGGACTCCGTTGAGCGTGTGTATCGGGTGTACGGGAAACTTCGCCTTTTAGACGTTGCGCGCGGGACGCCCGCAGATGGGCTTCTTCCGCTGGCGGACTAAATTCTTTGCCTCGCAGCGCGACCATCGCCGGGGTCGCGCTGCGAATTGATTTTCGCCGACATCAGCGCAGTAGGTACCAGGCGACGATGCGCGTCAGCATTCCGAACGGCGGACGAAGAGAACCCGTCATGTTCCAGCGGCTCTGCTCGAAGATACCCTTGGCGTGGCTCAGCGACTTGAAGCCCTCGATTCCGTGATAAGCGCCCATGCCGCTGGCTCCGACGCCGCCGAAAGGCAGATCGTCCTGCGCGTAATGCAACAAGGTATCATTGATCGTCACGTTGCCCGACGTCGTGCGCTCCAGCACCTTGCGACGGTCCCTTCCATTGCCGCCGAAATAGTAGAGCGCCAGCGGACGCGATCCCGCATTGATGTGGTCGATCGCCTCGTCGATCTCCCCGTAGGTCACGATCGGCAGCACCGGCCCGAAGATCTCCTCGTTGAGAATGGCCATGTCGCTGCGCGCACCAAGCACAACCGTAGGCGCCAGCGTGTGCGGGCGCGTGCGCGCTGCCCCTGGATTAGCGCCCACTTCCACGATGCGTGCCCCCTTCGCGCGCGCCTCGTCGATCAATCCACGCAGCCGGCCGTAGTGCCGCTCGTTGATCACCGACGTAAAATCGGCACTTGCCGGGCCTTCGGGGTAGAGCGAGCGCACTGCCTTGTCGTAGGCCGCGAGGAACGACTCCACGTCATTCTCATGCACCAGTGCGTAATCGGGCGCGACGCAGATCTGTCCACCATTGGCCAGCTTACCGAAAGCGACGCTGGCCGCAGCCCGCTCGACCGACGAACCCTTCTCGATCACCACCGGCGACTTGCCGCCAAGCTCCAGCGTCACCGGCACGAGGTTGGCGCTGGCCGCCTTCATCACGGCTTTCCCGACCGGCGTGCTTCCCGTGAACACGAGGTGGTCGAACGGCAGTGACGAGAACGCCGCGCCGATCTCTGCACCGCCGGTCACGACGGCAACCTGCTCCTCCGGGAAAATCTCAGCTAACATCGTGACCAGAAGATCGCTCGTCGCCGGCGTAAGCTCGGACGGCTTGATCATCGCGCGATTGCCCGCCGCGATTGCCGTGGCAAGCGGCATCAGTGACAGCCCGACCGGGAAGTTCCACGGCGACATGATGCCAACCACGCCGAGGGGCTGGTACACGACGCGCGCGCTCGCCGGGCGAAAGTGCATCTCCACGTGACGCTTCTGCGGGCGCATCCACCGTTTCAGGTTGCGCTGCAGGTAGTTGATGCCCTGCACCAGCGCCATGCCTTCGAGAATCACCGTCTCCGTGGCAGAGCGTCCCTGGAAGTCCGCGTCGAGGGTCTTGGCGAAGTCCGGCAGCCGCGCGCGCACCGCGTTCTTCAGCTTGGTGAGATCGGCCTTACGCGCAGCGAGTGTCGGCGCTCCGTCACGCAGGAAGGCAGCGCGCTGGCGGCCCAGGACGTCACTCAACTGGGCGGGGATGACATTGGCGTTGGAAACATGGGCGTTCATGGGTTGATCTCCTATGTTGACAGTGGCAGCTTGTGCAGCTTAGATAGCCGCGAGTGTTGACGCTGTCAACACATGTTTTCACTGTCTACTTCACGAACGCGCGAGGCCACGAAATGCAGGGCAGAGGTGACCGTCCCTACCACCACGGCGACCTGAGACGCACGGTCATCGAAACCGCGCAGGACATGCTGCGCGAGGACAAAGGCTGGCAATTCACCCTGCGCGAGGTCGCGCGCCGCGCTGGCGTCAGCCATGCGGCGCCCTACAAGCACTTCCCCGACAAGGGCGCGCTGCTGGCAGAGTTGGCGACGCTCGGCTTCAACGACCTGCGCGAGCAGCTAGCTGGCGCCACCGAGCGGCCACTCCGCTCGGCACGCGCCGAATTCATCGCAGGCGCCAAGGCCTACGTGCAATTCGGCGTGACCAACCCCTCACTCTACAGGCTGATGTTCAGCGCCGACGTCGACAAGGCGGCGTTCAAGCAGCTCGACGATGCTGCAGCCAAGGCCTTCGCCGAGTTGCTCGGCATCCTGGAGCGCGGTCAGCAGAGCGGAGCATTCAAGAAGCATCCGGTACGGGCGCAGGCCGCCGCTGCGTGGGCGCTCGTGCACGGCCTCACGCTGCTGGCGATCGACGGTCAGCTTCTGCCTGAAAAGGTCGGCGCCAAGCCGGTCGACGCCGCATTCGCCGCTTTGCTGGAAGGACTGGAAAGCTGATCGCTCGCGAATTGCGGATCGATCACGACGGCCGGACGAGATAGACGTCCATGATCCAGCCCTTCTCGCGCCGGCGTGCAGCCCGCAGCTCGAGAATTTGGTCGAGCACCTGGTCGATTTTGCCCGCGACGAGAACCTCGTCCTTCGTCCCCAGGTAGGCCCCCCAGAAAATCTCGGCGTCCCGTCCGGCCAGCGACCGCAGTCCATCGCCGTTGTCGAGAAAAACGACGATGCTTTCCTGCCCCGCCGGAAATTCTTCCGCGAGCTTGCGTCCCGTCGTGATCAACACCGGTTCGCCGATGCCGTTGAGCGCGATCTTGTGGCGCGCGGCGAGCAGCTGCACGCTGCTGATGCCCGGAAAAACTTCGTAATCCAGTTCTCCCTCGCGCTCCGCGATGACATCGAGGATACGCAACGTGCTGTCGTAGAGTGACGGATCACCCCAGACGAGAAACGCGCCCGTCTCGCCGCCCGATAATGCCGCCCGCATCGCTGCACCCGCGGCCTCTGCTCTCTCCTCATGCCACGCCGCGACCGACGACTTGTATGGCCGCTTCGCATCGCGCGGCGGACTGGGCAGTTCGACAAACCGGTACGGCTTCTCGGTGCAATACCGCGCGCAAATCTCTTTGCGCAGCTGCGCGAGCTCTGCCTTCTCCTCGCCCTTGTCGAAGATGAAGAAGACGTCGCTCGCCCGCAGCGCCTCGATCGCCTGCACGGTCAGGAGGTCCACCCCGCCCGCACCAATGCCAATGACTAATATGCGTTTCATCTGACGCTACGCTTCGCCGCTCACGCGTGCGCGTTCCGCGGCTGCCAGCTTCGGCACGCGCGCGATTCCCAGCAGCGCATCACAATCGACATATCGCTCCAGGTGACACGCAAGCTCGTCAAGCGTCGTCTGTACCAGCTCGTCGTAGTTGATTGCACTCGTCCCCGCGCCGATGCGGCTCAGCCAATCCGCCCGCTGCCCGTCGTCGGCAAAGAGGCCGTGCACGTAACAGCCCTCGATGCGGCCATCGGCGCTCGACGCCCCATCCGCGCGCCCATCGCTGAACATTACCAGTGGCCGTCGGCAATCCGCGCCTTCGGTCCGCCCGACATGCATCTCGTATCCCTTGAACGCCGGCCCGCCGGTACGCGTGCCCGTCACCTCGACCAGCAGCTTCTCCCCTGTCAGGCTTGTCTCGACATCAAGCAGCCCGAGCCCCGCGCACGTTGTCGGCGGACCTTCCACGCCGGCCGGATCGGCGATGCGTTTGCCAAGCATCTGGTAGCCGCCGCAGATCCCCAGCACACGGCCACCGCGCCGCACATGTGCCTTTACGTCGACGTCCCAACCAGCTTCGCGCAGCGCGCCAAGGTCGGCGATCGTCGCCTTCGAGCCCGGCAGGATGACGAGGTCCGCGTCGCCCGGAATGGCCTCGCCGTGTCGAAGAAATTGCAGGTCGACACCCGGCTCCATGCGCAACGGATCGAAATCGTCGAAGTTCGACACCCGCGGATAGGCGAGCACGACGATGCGCACTTTCGCCCCAGGCTTGGACTCCCGCGCTACCAGTCCCAGCGCATCTTCCGCCGGAAGGTGCCGCGCATGGTCGAAATAGGGAACGAGCCCGAGCGCACGCCAGCCCGTCGCCTGCGCAACGCTGCGCATTCCATCCGCAAACAGCGCCGGATCGCCCCGAAATTTATTGACGATGAAGCCTTCGATCATCCGTGCGTCTTCCGCCGGCAGCACGGCCTTGGTCCCGACCAGGCTCGCGATGACGCCGCCGCGCTCGATATCGCCGATCAGCACCACCGGCACATCGGCAGCACGCGCGAACCCCATGTTGGCGATGTCGCCGCGCCGCAGGTTCACCTCCGATGACGAGCCCGCCCCCTCGACCAGCACGATGTCGGCCTCCGAACAAAGCCGCGCGAAACTGTCGAGCACCGACGCCATCAGCGTCGGCTTCAAGTCCTGGTACTGCGCCGCCGCGGAGTTGCCGACGACACGGCCATGCACAACGACCTGCGCCCCGACCTCGCTCTGCGGCTTCAGCAACACGGGGTTCATGTGCACGCTCGGCGCAACGCCCGCCGCCCGCGCCTGCAGCGCCTGCGCGCGCCCGATCTCCCCGCCATCGGCTGTGACGGCCGCGTTGTTCGACATGTTCTGCGGCTTGAACGGGCGCACCTTCAGCCCGCGATTGCGCAACAGCCGCGCCAGGCCGGCGACCAGCATCGACTTGCCGACGTCCGATCCCGTCCCCTGGAACATGATCGCCTTGGCGACCATCAGAACTCGATGCCTTCCTGCGCTTTGACGCCCGCATCGAAATGATGCTTCACCGGCGTCATGTCCGTCACGAGATCGGCCGCCTCGATCAGCTCCGGCTTGGCGTTGCGCCCCGTAACCACGACGTGCAGATCGGGGCGGCGCGCCCGCAGCGCGGCGATCACTTTGCCCAAATCCAGATGGTCGTAGCGCAGCGAGATGTTGAGCTCATCGAGAATGAGCAGCCGGACAGACGGATCGGCCATAAGCTCCTCGGCCTTCGCCCACGCACGCTCGGCTGCGGCCACATCGCGCTCCCGGTCCTGCGTCTCCCACGTGAACCCTTCGCCCAGTGCGTACCAGACGACCTGATCGGGGAAACGGTCGATGGCATGGCGCTCTCCCGTATCCCACGCCCCCTTGCCGAACTGGACGACGCCGGCCTTGAACCCGCGACCCAGCGCGCGCAGCAGCAGACCGAACGCGGCCGTGGACTTCCCCTTGCCTTTGCCGGTGTGGACGATCAGCAGCCCCTTTTCGATGGTCTTGCTCGCCACCTCGGCGTCCTGCGCCGCTTTGCGGTTCGCCATCTTCGACTTGTGGCGGTCGGCGTGTTCGGCTGCTTCGGCCATGGCTGCCTCCTCCATAATTCTCGCGCGAGGGATGAATGGGCTGCGGATTGCCCGCTACCGGCAGCGTGACGCGATTGCCATTGACGCCCCGGCGGGCGTAGTCTTATCAGACCTTAAGACGGTTCCCCACAAGGGGATTCAAAGGGAATGCGGTGAAGTCGCGCGAGCGATTAAATCCGCAGCTGCCCCCGCAACTGTAATCGGCGAGCCTGCGACAAGTACAGCACTGGGAAACCGGGAAGGTCGTCGCAGCGCGAGGAACCGAGAGCCAGGAGACCTGCCGTCGAACGCAACCCGAATGACCCCGGTGGGTGGGTCGAGGAGGCACTATGACGACAGCGATCACGCATTCTACATCCCAGCAGCGCACAGACGTCCGCATCGCCGCACTCGCGGCTTTCGTATTCGGCGTCGGCCTCGTGCTGACCACGGGCTTCGCGCACTCTTCGATGCTGCACAACGCCTCCCACGACACGCGGCACGCGCTCAGCTTCCCCTGCCACTGAGCAAATTCAGATGCTCACGCGGGTCTTCGCGGTCGGCCTCCTGGCCGGACTGCTGGCTGGGCTTATCGTAGCCCTGCTGCAGGCATACACCACAACGCCGATCATCCTCGAAGCCGAGCGCTTCGAGAACGCTAAGCCGCAGGCGCCGAGTGCTGCGCTTGGTGGATTTGGTGAAGCGCGCCTTATTCTTGTCCATGGCGGCGCCGAGCACGACCACGGCACCGAAGCCAGCGAATGGGCGCCCGCCGACGGGTTGGAGCGGACGCTCTTCACCAGCACCGCGACCATCGGCACGGCCGTCGGGTTCGCGCTGATCCTGATCGCCGGTATGTTGGCGACTGGTGACCGCATCACCGAGCACACCGCAGTCGCCTGGGGTGC
>CALRVN010000099.1:0-10984 GCA_943371625.1 Hyphomicrobium sp. CS1GBMeth3 | reverse complement strand
CGTGAGCTTGTTGCCGTCAACGTCGGTGACAGTGCCGATGCCGAACTTCTGGTGCATCACGCGCTCGCCGCGCTTGTAGGTCGCCTGCTCGCTGGAAGCGGCGACAAGCTCGCCCTCGATGGTGAGCGGGCCGCGCTTCTTGCGTTGATCGGCAGGGCTCCATGACTTCGCCTGCTCGCGCGTGCGCTCCTGGGCGCGCTGCCAGCCAGGCGTATCGTACTGGCCCTGGAACGGCTCGGCGTCATCGAAGCGGCTTTTGCCATAGCCGCCGCGGCCGAAGGTGCCGCCAAAGTTCTGATAGGCGCCGCCGAACGGCATCTTTGCCTCGGCGACCTCGACGTGAGCTTCGGGCAACTCGTCGACGAAGCGGGACGGCAGCGCCGATTGATAGAGCCCGCGGTTGCGGCGGTTCTGGGCGAAGGAAACCTTGGCGATACGCTTGGCGCGCGTCAGGCCGACGTATGCGAGACGGCGCTCTTCCTCGAGGCCAGCCTGCCCGCTTTCGTCAAGCGAGCGCTGGTGCGGGAACAGTCCTTCCTCCCAGCCTGGCAGATAGACGACCTCGAACTCGAGGCCCTTGGCCGCGTGCAGGGTCATCAGAGAGATCTTCTGGCCGTCGTCGCCCTGTGCGGTGTCCATGACGAGGCTGACATGCTCGAGGAAGCCTTCGAGGGTCTCGAACTCGTGCATGAAGCGCACGAGCTCCTTCAAGTTTTCAAGACGCGACTGGGCCTGCGGACTCTTGTCGGCCTGCCACATCGCCGTGTAGCCGGATTCATCCAGGATCAGCTCGGCCAGCTCGGTGTGCTTCATGGTGACGATCTGGCTGCGCCAGCGCTCGAAGCTCCGGAGCACGTCGGTCAGCGCCCTGCGGGCCTTGCCCGGCAGCTCCTCGGTCTCGATGATCAACTGGGCGGCCTGATACATCGGGATCGAGCGGGCGCGGGCGAGTTCGTGCACGCGCTTCACCGATGTATCGCCCAGCCCGCGCTTGGGCACGTTGACGATGCGCTCGAACTTGAGATCGTTGGCCGGGTTGGCGGTGATCTCGAGATAGGCGATAGCGTCCTTGATCTCCTGACGCTCATAGAAGCGCGGGCCGCCGATGACGCGGTAGGGCAGCCCCATGGTGATGAAGCGGTCTTCGAAGGCGCGCATCTGGAACGACGCACGCACCAGGATCGCCACCTCGTTGAGCGGCTGGTTGGAGCCCTTCTGCAGCGCCTCGATGTCGTCGCCGATGCCGCGTGCTTCCTCCTCATCGTCCCAAACAGCCGATACGGTCACCTTGGTGCCGTGCTCGCCGTCGGTGAACAGGGTCTTGCCTAGCCGGCCGGTGTTGGCCGAGATCAGGCCGGAGGCGGCGCCGAGAATGTGCCCGGTGGAGCGGTAGTTGCGTTCGAGGCGAATGACCTTGGCGCCGGGGAAGTCCTTGTCGAAGCGCAGGATGTTGTCGACGTCGGCGCCGCGCCAGCCGTAGATCGACTGATCGTCGTCGCCGACGCAGCAGATGTTGGGCGAACCCTGTGCGAGCAGGCGCAGCCAAAGGTACTGGACGACGTTGGTGTCCTGGTACTCGTCGACCAGGATGTAGCGGAAGCGGCGCTGATAGTCGGCGAGGATGTCGGGGTGCTCCATGAACAGGCGCACGTTTTCGAGCAGGAGATCGCCGAAGTCGCAGGCGTTCAGCTCCTTCAGGCGGCGCTGATATGCGCCGTAGAGCTGCGCGCCTTTGCCGGCTGCGAAACCGTAGGCCTCGCCGGCGGGCACCTTCTCCGGCGTCAAGCCGCGGTTCTTCCAGCTATCGATGAGACCGGCGAGCTGACGGGCGGGCCAGCGGTCCTTGTCGAGACCCTCGGCCTCGATCACCTGCTTCAGCAGGCGGATCTGGTCGTCGGTGTCGAGGATTGTGAAGCCGGATTTGAGGCCGACCAGCTCGGAGTGCCGGCGTAGGATCTTGACGCCAATGGAGTGGAACGTGCCGAGCCAGGGCATGCCCTCGACGGCACCCCCGACCAAAAGGCCGATGCGGTCCTTCATCTCCCGCGCGGCTTTGTTGGTGAAGGTGACGGAGAGCACCTGGCCAGGGAAGGCGCGGCCGGTGGCGAGGATGTGGGCGATGCGGGTGGTGAGAACGCGCGTCTTGCCGGTGCCGGCGCCGGCAAGGACCAGAACCGGGCCGTCGAGTGCCTCCACGGCAGCGCGCTGCTCCGGGTTCAGCCCATCGAGATAGGCCGGCGATGCGGCAGGGACCGAAGCGGCGCCATGCAGAGCGCGGGCCGAGATGGATTGGCGCGGCGGGATCGGCGCCGCGGCGGGGAGGTCGAATGGCGGCTCGTCGGCGTCATCGGCCGGTGCCTTGGCCCGGTTTGGCGCCGGGGCCGACGGCAGGTCGAACGGAGGCTCGTCAGTGTCCGAGTGTGCTGCGTTCGCCAAATGTTTTCCGGGTTGCGCCATGCTTCCGCACTATATCACCGAGCCGCCGGGGGCAATCTCCGGCATGCCATCGCCCACATCAGATATGGGCAAGCTACCGGTGGCATATGGGGACTCCGGGCCCGATATGCTCGCCCCGGGGATGGGTTAACTTATGCGCCGCGCCGCCATGTTTTTGTTGCGGCCGCGTGGAATTCTCACCGGGATCGGATCAAGACGACGACAAGCGAATAAGCTAGAGTGCGCGCAACCAAAACGGGCGAGGAACGAGAGCCGCGTCGCCTGCAATGCAACGGCTCGACAATTATTGGGAACAGGTCAGCCGGTGCCGAGGCACCCGGCTGCGCGACGCTTGCAACGAGGGCCGAATACCGATTCGGTCCCTGAAAGGTTAGATGAGCAACGGGCTTCTCTATATAGCGGGGCTGATCTCGCTCGCCCTGGCAGCGCTATTCGCCGTTCCGTATTTCGTCGACTGGAACGGCTATCGCGGCGTCTTCGAGGAGGAAGCGACGCGCATCCTCGGGCGTGAGGTTCGCGTCGGCGGCAACGTGAACGTGCGCCTGCTGCCCGCGCCCTACGTCAGCTTTGAGAAGCTTCGCATCGCCGATCCGTCGGGCGCGACGGGCGAGCCGTTTTTCCGCGCCGAGAGCTTCACGATGCGCCTGTCAGCGCCGCCGCTGCTCAAGGGCATCATCGAGGCGAACGAGATCGTGCTGGAGAAGCCGTTCGTGCGGCTCGCGGTCGATGCCAACGGCGAGGGGAACTGGCGCAGCTTCTCGATGGCAGCGGGCTCGCTGCCGTTCGTCCCGGCCGGGTTGACGCTGCAGTCGGTGAAGATCAATGACGGCACGGTTGCTTTCCATGGGCCGAAGGGTATCGGCGTCGGCGAGCTGAGTGGCCTCAATGGCGAGCTGAAAGCGGAATCGATCAACGGTCCCTTCTCGTTCAAGGGCATTGCCGGGTCGGGTGCAGACGAGCGCGAAGTGCGCTTCGCGACGGGGCCGGTGGAGGCCGACGGCGGCATCCGCATCAAGGCAACGGTGCGCGGTACGACGAGCAATTCGAACGTCTATGCGATTGATGCGCGATTGGCGGATTTGAAGGCGCGGCCGCGTATAGACGGCGAGCTGACCGCCAAGCTGGTGCTCGCTGCTTCCGATCCGCTGGCGCTGGCGACACCGGCGGCGGCCCTTCCGGGTGGCAAGGCCGAAGCACCGCAGATCGATTTCAAGGCACGAATTGCCGGCGACTCGCAGGGCCTGCGCGTCGACGACATTGCGCTGTCGTTCGAGCACGTCGGGAAACCGCAGCTCATTGCCGGCTCGGCGAACGCGAGCTGGGCGGAAACTCTGAACATCGACATGGCGCTGTCGTCGCGCTGGCTCGACCTCGACCGGGTGGCGAAGTCGTCGAGTGAGACCGAGGCGCCGTTCGACACGGCGCGCAACTTCATCCTAGCGATGATGGAGTCGCTGCCGAAGAACGCCGACAGCAAGGTCAACTTCGATCTCGATCAGGCGACGCTGGGTGGCGAGGCGGTGAGCGACATCCGGCTCGAGGTGCAGCGAGCGCAAGGTGCATTGCTGTTGAGTAATCTGCGTGCCGGGCTGCCGGGCGGGACCAAGGTCAAGCTGGACGGCTCTGTTGCGGCCGATGCGGGAACCGAGCAGGCATTCCGCGGCGACATCACTCTGCATGGCACGAGCCTTTCGCGGTTCCTCGACTGGGCGGTGAGGGACAAGGAACTTGCCGGCTATGTGCGCAACGAGGGTCCATTCTCACTGCAGGGCCAGCTGGCGATGACCGGCCGTGGCGTCGCGCTGACGGACGCAGGGGCGGAGTTCGGTGGCCGGCCACTCAAAGGCGAGGTTCACTACACGCATAAGGATCGACCGAGCCTTTCGATATCGCTCGACGGCAGCGAAATCGACGCCGGGCAGCTATGGCCGGCCGGAGTTGCCGGGTTGAAGCGTGTGCTCGCGGGCGATTCCGCAAAGACCGGCGCCAGCACCAAATTCGCGTGGCTCGATCCTTCGGCAACCGACCTGCATCTGCGCCTGCGCGCCGGACAGCTTGTCACCGAGCATGGCGGGCTACGCGATGTCGACATGGACATCGGTATCGAGGACGGACGCCTCGCGGTGCGCAGCTGCACATTCCAATCGGCCGAAAACCTGCAGGTGGATCTGGAGGGTAGCGTCGCCGACACAATGAAGAATCCGCGCGGCGCGCTGCATTGGATCGTCTCAGCACCGAGCCGGGATGCGTTTGCGGGCCTGGTGAAACTGTTCGACTTGGCGGACGAAACGCGACGGCAGGCGGAGACGCTCGCCGGCTTTGCTCCGTTGCGTCTCGCGGGCACGGTGCAGCTCGGCGTGCGGCAACCGCAATCGGCCGACGTGATCATGGACGGCAGCGTGCAGAACGCTGGGCGGCTGGTGCTGACGGCGCTGCTCGACGGCGGCCTGGACAACTGGCGCATGGCGCCTGCCGACATCACGGCGACGATCGACAGCTCCGACGTGGCGGCAGCTTGGCAAGGTGCGAGCGCGCATGTGGCCGCGGCCTCGGCACCGTCGAATGCGGCGCCGCATGCCGGACAGATATTCCTCAAGGCCGTCGGCACTCCGACCAAGGGCATGACGTCGACGGCGTCGGTGAAGGCGCCAGCGCTGTTCCTTGGATACGACGGTCGCATCACGCTGCCCGAGAACGGAAGCCGCGGGATCGATGGCGAATTGCGCGTCGCTGCGCGGGGCCTAGGCGATGCCATGGCGATTGCAGGGCTGGGCGGCGGCGTCTCGCTGCAGGATACGCCGGTCGTCGGAACATTGAAGGTCGCTTCGGCCGATCGCGCCATTGAGGTCAAGCCGCAAGGGCTGACGGTCGGCGGCAGCAAATTGGACGGCAGCGTTGCGCTTTCGTATCCCAGCGAGGGCCCAGCCATCGTCACCGGCGAGATCAAAGTCGACAGTGCGACGATCGCGGGGCTTCTGGGTGCGGTGCTCGATCGCAAGCCGGGCGAAGATGCCGCTGTGGCTGAGCCGCTGACGGCGGGCAAATCCATCTGGCCCGAGCGCGCGTTTGAATTCTCTGCGCTCGACGGCGTCGAGGGCAAGCTGAGCGTCGGGTTTGGCAACCTCATTCTCACCGACAAAATGGCGGTCGCGAATGCGCGCGCCAATATCAAGCTGGCGCCCGGCAAGGTGGTACTCAGCAACCTCGAAGGCAAAGTTCTCGGCGGCGATCTCAAAGCCGACGTTGCGCTGGAACGTGCACCGGGTGGCGGCGCCTTGAAGGCCGATCTGCGCATCAGCGACATGCAGGTTCGCTCGGCGAAGGATGAGACGGCATCGTTGTCGCTCGACTTGTCGGGGCGTGCTTCCACCCCCGGCGCGCTGGTGTCGGTAGTGACCGGCAAAGGCGAGCTGAAGCTGGGTGACATCACACTGGCGGCTCCGGCTCCGCTCGCCGTCGTTGCGGCATCGGAAGCGGTGCTCAATGGTGAAGCTGGCGGTAGCGGCGAGCAGCTCGCGGCGGCGCTGCGGGCGGGCATCGAGGCCGGCAAGGTGAAGGTCGGGCAGCGCACGGTCGCGATTGACGTCGCCGATGGTGCTGCAAAGCTGGCGATCGTGACGCTCGATTCCGAGGCCGGAGTGACCAAGGTGCAGACCACCGTGGATCTCGCATCGCTCGTCGTCGATAGCGCCTGGGTGGTCGAGCCGCGCGCTCCTGATACGCCGCAGCCGCGTCACGGCGCGCTGCCGAGCGTCGGTGTCGTCTATACGGGGCCACTGGCTAGTCTGTGGGCGCTCAATCAGACCATTACGGCTGAACCGCTCGAGCGTGAGCTCGCCATTCGCAAAATGGAGCTCGACGCCGACCAGCTCGAACGCTTGCGCAAAGCCGACACGGAGCGCGCGCGTCGCGACGACGAACGGCGGCGTGCGCTCGAGGGCGACGAGAGCACGACGGCTCCGGCGCCGATTCCGCAGGAGCCGGGGCACAGCGTGGCGCCGATCGTTCCGCCAGCGCCCAATGCGGCAGTTGATCCCGCGGCGCTGCCTCCGAGCCAAGGTGCGACGCCGGCGATCCCGCCGAGCAGCGCCAGCGCCCCCGGCGTGGCTGTGCCCGCGGCTCCGGGCCAGGAGGGCGAGACGTTCGGGACGGCACAGACTGCCGATCCTTCTGTTGTCGCTCCGACCGAGGCAGGGAGCATTCCGCCCCCGGGTGCGCTGGGGCAGACGTATAGGCCTCGCCGTCCGCAGCGTCAGTTGCAGGTCCGTGATCAGGTGATGCGGAATCTCAACAACGCCAACTGAGTTAGCGCGCGATCACCGCGGCGCCGCCCGGGCCTGATTGCGGAAATAGTCGAGGATCCAGACGCGCACGGCACTCGACAGTCCGGCGTCGCCGCGTGTCCTGTCGATGGTCGCGACGAGGCCAGCGAGCGAGGTGTTCTCCAGAGCGGCCGCCTGCTGCAGCGCGTCCCAGAATTGCGCTTCCATCGAGATCGAGGTCCGATGGCCCTTGATGGTGAAGGAGCGTTTCACCGGGCGCGCCAGAAGTTCTTGGTCGTCGCCGCTGGCCATTATCGCTCGCCTGGCTCGTCAGGGTCAGGATTGCGGCGGGAGCCGTCGAGGCGGCGGTCGGTGAGATCCTGCGCCATTTGCTCCGCCTCACGCTCGTGCTTCGTGCGTCCGAACTTGGCTCGATTTACGTTGGCGTGTGCCTCGGCCTCGCGGCGCTGCTTGGCCTTGCGGGCACGGCGGAGGTTGAGGATTTCGGCGGTCATTGATGACGGCTTTGCTCCATTGCGTCAGTCGGGGGCGATCATTTTGCGCGGGTCGACGATCTCGTCGAACTCCTTGTCGGTGACGTAACCGCCGCCGACGGCCTCGTCGCGCAACGTCGTGCCGTTCTTATGCGCGGTCTTGGCGATCTTCGCGGCGGCGTCGTAGCCGATCTTCGGAGCCAGCGCCGTCACCAGCATCAACGAGCGCTCGAGGCCGGCTTTGATGTTGTCGACGCGCGGCTCGATGCCGACGACGCAGTTGTCTGTGAACGACACAGCAGCGTCGGCCATCAAGCGAACCGACTGCAGGAAATTGTAGGCCATCACGGGATTGTAGACGTTGAGCTCGAAGTGGCCCTGGCTGCCGGCGAAGGTGATGGCGGCGTTGTTGCCGAAGATCTGCACGCAAACCTGCGTCAGCGCCTCGCACTGGGTCGGGTTCACCTTGCCGGGCATGATCGAGGAACCCGGCTCGTTCTCAGGTAGCGACAGCTCGCCGAGGCCGGAGCGCGGGCCTGAGCCAAGCAGACGGATGTCGTTGGCGATCTTGAACAGGGCCGCTGCCAGCGTGTTGATGGCGCCGTGCGACATCACCATCGCGTCGTGGGCGGCGAGCGCCTCGAACTTGTTCGGCGCGGTCTTGAAGGGCAGCTGCGTGATGGCGGCGATGCGCTCGGCGATCTTCTCGGCGAAGCCCTTGGGGGCGTTGAGGCCGGTGCCGACGGCGGTGCCGCCCTGGGCTAGCTCCATGAGCGACGGTAGCGTCTGCTCGATGCGCTTGATGCCGTTCTCGACCTGCGTGGTGTAGCCGGAGAACTCCTGACCGAGCGTCAGCGGCGTTGCATCCTGCGTGTGGGTGCGGCCGATCTTGATGATGTCCTTCCACGCCTGCGTCTTGTCGTTGAGCGCGTTGCGCAGCTTCTGCAGCGCGGGGATCAGACGGTGCACGATCTCCTCGGCGCAGGCGATGTGCATGGCGGTGGGGTAGGTGTCGTTCGACGACTGGCTCATGTTGACGTGGTCGTTCGGGTGCACGGGCTTCTTGGAGCCCTGCTCGCCGCTCAGCATTTCGATGGCGCGGTTGGAGATGACCTCGTTGGCGTTCATGTTCGACTGAGTGCCGGAGCCGGTCTGCCAGACCGCGAGCGGGAAGTGGGCGTCGAGCTTGCCCTCGATGACCTCCTGCGCGGCCTTGACGATGGTTTCACCGACCTGCTTGTCGAGACGGCCGAGCGCCATGTTGGTTTCGGCCGCAGCGCGCTTGACGATGCCGAGGGCGCGCACGATCGGCAGCGGCTGCTTCTCCCAGCCGATCTTGAAGTTGCCGAGCGAGCGCTGCGCCTGGGCGCCCCAATACTTGTCGGTCGCTACTTCGATGGGGCCGAAGGTGTCGGTTTCGGTGCGCGTCGTCTTGGTCATAGCGTTGGTTCATCCGGCGTGAATTGAATTCACGCTCCGCATAGCACGCGAGCCGCCTTCGGACAGCAGGCAGTTGGCAGCAGGTCGCGATCGTTTCGTCGATATGTGCGCGCAAATGCCTTGGGCCCGCGGCTTCAAGCCCGGGGTTATGCGAAACGCGGGAGCGGGGCGGTTCTGGCCCTCATAATTGTTTTGTTCGGATGCGGCCATCGCCGCCCCACTCGGCAGCTGCTCAGACCAACCATCTTCCTCGGACTGCATCCCTTCCCGAGGCCCACCGACATTTTCGCGTCAGCGACAGTGTGGTCGCGGACCAGCTTATGGGTCCTTTCGCAGTCTGCCGGCTCATCCCGTGCAATCCGCCAGCGCACGTCTGCACCCCGCGTCACCCGGATGGGCCGCCGCGAGTTTATGCGCGGCGGCGAACGCGGGGATAATGCCTCGCAGGCCCTTGCACTGCGCTGGTGATACGCCATATACCATCCAGATGGATGTTTTGGGGATGGTTGCCGATCATGACCAATGTTCGAGAGCTGCGGCCGAAGCCGGGCGACCTGGAGAAGGTGACCATCAACCTCGGCTACGTCGATCTCGGCCAGATCGATCTGATGGTGCACGAGGGTTTCTACTCGAACCGCACCGACTTCATCCGGACGGCGATCCGCAACCAACTCGAGCGGCATGCTGATGTCGTGAAGCAAAGCGTCCAGCGCAACACGCTCGACCTCGGCCTGCGGCACTACGCGCGCAGCGACCTCGAGGCCGTGCGGGATGCGCGGCAGACGCTCGATCTCAACGTGCTGGGGCTGCTCAGCATCGCGCCTGACGTTTCGCCCGACCTTGCTCGCGCGACGATCTCGTCAATTACGGTTCTTGGCGCGCTGCACGCCAGCCCGGAAGTCAAAGCGGCGCTCGCCGACCGCTTGCGCTAGTGGCGCTCTGCCCTACTCCCTGAACCACGACCGACTGAAAGGTCAGTAATGAAGCCCATCGATCGCCGAGACATGACTGAAGCGACACGGCTTACCCGCGCCGGGCGACTGAGCGAGGCGATGGCTCTCATCCAGAGCGTGCTGCGCGGTGGCCGGCCCAATGCGAGCGAGGCGTCGAAGGTGACTGCAGACCTCACGGCTTCCGCGTCGCGACTTGCCATCGACGCCGAGACGCAGCCTCAAGCTCCATCTGTGGATGTGACGTCGATCTTTTCCGGCGTTCTGGGGCACCTCGATGCAAGCTTGCCCGGACTGAGCGGCTTTGCTCGACGTGGCGGGACGCCGTCGCCGGCGGATATCGCACCGACGAGCGGTCAATACATCGCGGGCAGCTTCAGCAACGCGGCGGGGACGCGCGCCTACAAGCTCTATGTTCCGAGCTCCCGTCACAAAGGATCGCGGCCGCTCATCGTCATGCTGCACGGGTGCACTCAGTCGGCCGACGACTTCGCGGCCGGCACGCGGATGAACTTTGCGGCCGAGGAGAACGGCTGCTTCGTCGTCTATCCCGAGCAACCGCCGGCGGCCAACGCGCAGAAGTGCTGGAACTGGTTCAAGCCGGGCGATCAGATTCGCGACGGGGGCGAGCCGGCCATCATCGCCGGCATCACGCAGCAGATCATGCGCGACTACAAGATAGATGCGCGCCGTATCTACGTGGCCGGGCTATCGGCCGGCGGTGCGGCCGCCGCGATCATGGGCGAAAACTATCCCGATCTTTACGCGGCGGTGGGTGTGCATTCCGGCCTGGCCTGTGGCGCCGCGCGCGATCTGCCGTCTGCATTGGCGGCCATGAGCGGAAACGGTCCGGTGCGTGCGGGATCGCGGGTGAGCACGCGCGGCGTTCAGCCCGCGCACGATGTGCCGACGATCGTTTTCCACGGTGATCGCGACACGACTGTGCATCCACGTAACGGCGCCGAGGTCGTCGAGCGTGCAGGCGGTGAGGTGGAGGCCGTGGACGAGGCGGCGGCGCATTCGGCGCAACGGAAGTTCACGCGCTCGGTCCGCCGGGACAAGAAGGGGCGTAGCGTGTTGGAGCTGTGGGAGATCCATGGCGCCGGGCACGCATGGTCGGGCGGCAGCGCTGTGGGATCGTTCACCGATCCGAGCGGGCCGGACGCGACGCGCGAGATGCTGCGCTTCTTCCTCGAGCACGCGCGCAAGTAAGCTCTACTAGCGAGCGGGATCAGGCGGCTATGGGGGGCAGCCCATGGTGCTGGCGCGCCATGGTGCACGCGTCGTCGCCGGGCTGGCATTCGCGGCATACGTCCGGGCGCAGCGCGTAGACCCCGCATGACGTGGCGACGCCGACCTCGCCTTGGAGGGCGCAGCAGCG
>CALRVN010000098.1:0-11000 GCA_943371625.1 Hyphomicrobium sp. CS1GBMeth3 | reverse complement strand
GCGGCCGAGTTCGGTGAGACCGCCATGCTGAGGACGCTCGGTCTGGAAGTCGCCCAGCGGGTTGTCGATGTAGTGCACCAGCTGAATACTGCGCACGCCGTTCTCGAAAGCATGCTCCAGCGGCCCCACATCGCCGTCGATGAATGTCGCGCCCTCGACCGTGAGCACGACGTGCGGCTCGCCCGCGAGCGCCTTGTCGACGTCGTCAGGCGTCAGCGCGAGCTTCAGGTTCTGCTGGACGAGGTGCCCCTTGATGCGACTGATGTCACTGTCGAACCACGCGAGTGCGTCACCCGGCTTCGGCTGGCCCTTCTCCTTGATGCCCTGCCCGGTGACGCGCAGCCATGGGACGTCGCCCACCAGCGACCACGCGACGAGCGTGGCATTGCCCGCCGCCATCGTCGGCCCGAGCGGCGCCTTCTCCGGCGACTTGCCCATGCCGAAGAAGAACAGGTGCGAGTGCATGTCGCCGATGAACACCGGCGCGCGACCCTCGGCCGCTGCCTGAGGCGCCAGGGCGCACGACGCGGCGAGCGCTCCCTGCACGAATTGCCGCCGGTCTATGTTTCGCATCTAGAATGGCCTGACGTTTGTCATCCCGGGCGAAGCCGACGGAACGGAGCGAGACCCGGGATCCAGCACGAAGAGTGCCGGAGGCACTATGGGGTCTTCGACGACTCTTGCGCTGGGTCCCGGATAGCGGCTTGCGTCGCTCGCCGCTTCCGGGATGACAGTTAGTAGTAAGCGCCGACTACTCGATGAAAACCGTCGCCACATAGTCCATGCTGCGGTTGTTGTTGTCGGGAGGCAGCAACGAGTTGATGAGGAAGGATGTCGGCGAATAGTTCTCGGCGATGCCCGCCCAGTTGAACCCCGTGCCGATGAGACGCGCACGCCAGTTCTGCCACATGCGGCCGGTCATGCCGACGTAATAGCTCTTCAGCCTCTCGAACCTGGGCTGCATCTCTTCGGCGACCTTCCGGTGGCCGACCGACATCTTCGACATGCCAGCCGGGTTCTCGGCGAAGATGCTGTCGATGAGCGGTTTGCGTGCCTCGTCCGACAGCTGCAATTGATCGAGGACGAGCAGCGGCCCGTCGGCGAGACCCGAATACGAGTTGCGCCCGTGGTTCGGCAGCACGTTGCCGGTCGCCTTCATCGGCTCCATCGGCTCCTTGATGCACGCGGGAACGCGGCTGCCTTTGAAATCGGCGTCACTCTTGGCCGGATCGCAATCGCGCAGCGACAGTAGCGACCACACGAACTCCGAGCAGTACATGTCGAGCGGCTTGCCGGACTGGTTGCCCTGCCCGAGCGCGATCTGTCCGAACTGCTTCACGAAGTCGAGCTTCGAGCCCGGCCTGTACTTCGGCGCGTTGTAGTCCTGGTTGAAGCTGATCTGGCTCGGGTACACCTTGCCGGCGCTGGCGTTGAGCTTCGTCGCCCAGCCGAGCAGGTTCGCCTTTTGCGCGTCGGTCAGATTCCGCGGCCGGATGATGTGCAGGAAGTTGAGCGTGCGGTAGTGCTCGCTCGTCAGGTTGCCCGGGCCGACGTATTCGCCGTCCATCGGGTTGTCGAGATTGCGCAGGTTTCCGTTCTTGTCGATGTAGCCGAAGCCGGTATGCGAGATGCCCATCTGGATGTTGGGATAGGCGCCGGCCCAGCCCCACTCGGAGCGGAACGTCAGCATGATGTCGCCGGTCTGCAGGAGCCCGCTCTTCCCGAGCCGCGCTGAAAGTCCCGAGCGCTTCGCGACGACGAGACGAAGCCCTACGTCGCCCTTCGCCTTGATGCCGTCGGGGTGCTTGAACTCGACCAGCTTGTCGGTGGTCTTGATGTCCTTTGGCAGCGGCGCCCAGGAGCTTTTCGGGACGGCGAAAAAGACGGGGATCTTCAGCTTCTTGGCGAGATCCGCGTTCGTCTTTTCATTGTAGGTGAACTCGGCGGCTCCCGATGCCTGTGGCGCTGCAGCGGCCAGAATGGCGGCAAGACCAGCGATCGCGAACGTCTTTGCAGCGGACATTAGGCGTCTCCCCCAAGCAACTTTTATGATTTGGATTAGCACGGCGCTGACTGCGGCCAAACACTGATATCGGCCAAGATTGATCGTGGATTGAGGCGCCATCAGGATATCTCGCGCTCTGGGCGAGCGGGAGCTTGGCGGCATGCACCGTCCGCCGACCAGCGTGCGACCATGAATGGGGTGCAATTTTTATTCTTGCCCGTAGAATGGGCAGACGACCCCCCATTCTGCACAAGGAACCCCATTAGGGATGCCGCACGACACCCCGTTGATCGCCACCATTGTTGTCGGCCTCTGCCTCGCTTTTGTATTCGGCACCATTGCCCAACGCATCCGAGTGTCGCCCCTCGTGGGCTATCTGCTCGCCGGCGTTCTCCTCGGACCCCACACCCCCGGTTTCGTCGCCGATCAGTCGCTCGCCAGCGAGCTGGCCGAGATCGGCGTCATTCTCCTGATGTTCGGCGTTGGACTGCATTTCTCGCTGAAGGATCTCTGGTCGGTCCGCAAGATCGCCATCCCCGGCGCCATTGGTCAGATTGCCGTTGCGACCCTCTTCGGCATGGGCCTTGCCCATCTGCTCGGCTGGTCCCTCGGCGCGGGCCTGACCTTCGGCCTCGCCCTGTCCGTCGCCAGCACCGTGGTGCTGCTGCGCGCGCTGCAGGAACGTCGGGTCATCAACACCGAACGTGGCCGCATCGCCGTCGGCTGGCTCATCGTCGAGGACCTCGTTATGGTCCTGGCGCTGGTGCTGCTGCCGGCACTCGTGCCGCTCCTGAACGGTAGCCTCGAAAGCGCGTCCAGTGTCGGCATGCAGGACATTCTGCAGACGCTGGCCATCACCATCGCCAAGGTCACGGCGTTCGTCGTCATCATGCTGGTCGTCGGCCGCAGGGTCATACCCTGGATATTGCACTACGTGGCGCACGGCGGCTCGCGCGAGTTGTTCCGCCTGGCGGTTCTCTCCATCGCGCTCGGCTGCGCCTACGGCGCGACTCAGCTCTTCGACGTCTCCTTCGCACTAGGCGCCTTCTTCGCCGGCATGATCCTTTCCGAATCCGCACTCAGCCAGCAGGCGGCCTCCGAGACTCTGCCGCTGCGCGACGCATTCGCCGTGCTGTTCTTCATCTCGGTCGGCATGCTCTTCGACCCGACCATCCTCCTCCGCGACCCGCTGCTGGTCGTGGCGACCCTGGCGATCATCCTGATTGCAAAGTCCGTGGCGGCGTTGGCCATCGTGCGTGCCTTCGGTCGGTCCTGGGGCACCGCCGCCACCATCTCCGCCAGCCTTGCGCAAATAGGCGAGTTCTCGTTCATCCTCGCCGGTCTCGGCGTCACGCTCGGTCTGATGCCCGAGCAGGGGCGCGAGCTCATTCTCGCCGGCGCCATCATCTCGATCATGCTCAACCCTGTGCTCTTCTTCGCGCTCGATCGCGCCAAGCCCTGGCTCGACCGGCTCGATGGCGTCGCACCGCAACCGGCGGCAGCAGCAGCCGGAGATGCGGCTGCGGATTATTCACCGCGGATCAGTGCACCGGTGCCCAAGCCCGCCGCCCCGACGCCGTCCAAGGCGCCAGCTGACGACATCGAGGCTTCAACGCAGCAGGGGCACACGGTTCTCGTCGGCTACGGCAGCATCGGTCGCTGGATCGGTGAGGCCCTGATGACCGCGGGCGTACCATTGCTCGTCATCGATGAGCGGGACGAGATCGTCATGCAGCTCAAGGCCGGCGGCATCGAGGCGATTTCCGCCAGCGCCCCGCCAGCGCTCGCTGCCGCCAATCTGCCGAACGCTCACGCTCTCATGGTCGCAGTGCCCGAGCCGTTCGAGGCGGGGCAGATCGTCGCGCAGGCACGCGCCGCAAATCCCTCGCTCTTCATCATCGCGCACGCGCATTCGAGCACCGAGACCGAGTATCTCTCCAATCTCGGCGCGACTGTTGTTGTGGAAGGCTCGCGCGAAATTGCCGACACGATGGTCAGTCGTCTTCCGCCGCCTCCGGCTCGCGAGGCTTAGGCTCAAGCTAACATATTGGCCCTGTTCCATACTTCCGTCGATTTTGCTCTGCAGCAACGAGATTGAATCGTGTAGTTTGCGTAGCGGGATGGATATGGCGAACCGGAAGCTCAAAGCTCTATCGGTGGTGGCTGCGATTGTAGCGATGCCGATCCTCGTCGGCTCAGCGTTTGCAGACGAATACACCGGCTGCGCCAGCATCAATCGCGGCCTCCTCAATGCCGAGGTTGCCGCTGGCTCAGCGACGTCGAGAAGCGTGAAGCTCGACGCCGGCGATCTGCTCACTTTCTCTTCCGAGCGCGCCTCCGTCGCTATCATCGGCGCCTCCGGCGCGACGTCGACGCTGATTGGCGGGGGCACCGCCACCGCGGCGTCGTTCAAGGCGGTCACCGCGGATACCTACGGCTTCAAGTTCGCAAATCCCTCGGGCGCCGCCGGCAGCGTTCGCGTGAAGTGCCTGTCGACCCAGACGGAGGCCGCCAACGCCGCCTTCCTCGACCGCCGCAAAGCTCTGCTCAACGAGCGCGACCCCGATCGCTTGCGCATCGACCGCGCGCCGACCCCTGTCACAGAGCCCGGCAAGCCGATCGCCAGCACCGTCGGCATGGACGACCAGGGCCGAGCCAAGAACGTCGGCTTCTCCGTCAGCCTTTCGGAAATCCAGGCCGCCGCCAGCGGCAACAAGAAAGTCGACCCCGGCATCGTCGATTTCTGGCTCGAAGGCCGTATGCAGAACTATGGCGCCGGCGGCCTGGACTCCGGCAGCAACCTCGGCGTCATCTATCTCGGGACGCGCTCGATGCTCAGCCCTGACATCATGCTCGGTGCTCTGGCGCAGTTCGATCGCGGCGTCGAAACTTACAGCGGCGAAACGCCGGAGATGGCGGCGCGCGGCTGGATGTTCGGCCCCTACATGAGCATGAAGCTGGGATCCGGCATCACGTTCGACGGTCGCGCGGCCTGGGGCGAAACCGAAAATGCCGTGGCCAGCGCAGCTATCGACGACACGTTGACCGAGCGTCGGCTGCTGCGCGGCAAGGTCACGAGCACGCGCGAGTTCGGCGGCTGGAAGGTCGCGCCGAGTGTCGGGCTCGTCTTTATCGAGGACGCGGTGCGCGACTCCGTTTCCAACGAGACCAAAGCCGCCGGCACCGGCAAGGTCGAAGTCCTGCCCGAGGTGTCCAAGCGCTTCGCCCTCGATGACGACGCCTTCATCGAGCCGCGCGCTGCCGTCGGAGCCTTCGTCGGCTTCGACGATTTGCAGGCGCTCAATCCGTCGATGCCGTCTGTGCGCCCCACCGATGTGCAGCTGAAAGCGGAAGCTGGCGTCGCCGTCGGCGTGAAGGACGGCACCAATCTGCAGGCGTCGGGCGGCGTCGAAAGCGGAACGAGCACCGCCAACGGCAATTGGACCGGGCGTTTGCAGCTCAACATGCCGCTAGGGCAATGACGCGTATCGCGCCGCAGCATTGTTCGGATTTTGTCAACATTCTTCTTACGCCTATGCAATGGACTGTTATTTCTAGTGTCGCAAACGTCACGTATAGTGAATGTTGTAGGTGATCAGTTTTGGCTGCGGGGCCACTGCCAAACGGCAGACTGAAACTCCCCCCGAATGCCCTTGTACCCGCGGCACTGAACTCCTGCGAAGGAGGTGACGCATGGCATGCCCCAAGATCGAGGTCCGCGGTAAGAGAGTGATCCTTCTCAGCGGATTTCACGACGTGGTCAAAGCAGCCCGCCCCCAAGTCATGCTCGTTGAGTCCGACGTGAAAGAAGTCGACGAGCTGCGGCAGTCCGCACGGCTGCACCCCGACGCAGTAGCCTTTGGCTACGTTGCAGGACGCTGGGTTCCGGCCGCCTGAGCCGGACCCCGACTAGGACGCTCCCACCCCAACGCAGATTTCGCTAGTCCCCGGGCCCGTAAGGTCCGGGGATTTGCTGTATTATGGCGTCATCGCTAGATAGGGGTCTCGCTTCGTCACCCGGAATCCCATGTCGCTCGCCTTCGATATCCCGGCCACGGCTCCAGTTGCAGCCGCAAAGCCATCGCTCGCCGGCCTCGGCCGCGGCGGGCTGAAGGCTGCGCTCGCCGCCATCGGCGTGCCGGAGAAGCAGCAGCGCATGCGCGTCAACCAGCTCTGGAGCTGGCTCTACGTGCGCGGCGTCACGGACTTTGCCGCCATGACCGACGTGGCCAAGGAGCTGCGCGCCACCCTCGCCGAGCATTACAGCCTCGCCCGCCCCGAGATCGTCTCCGAGCAGGTGTCGGTCGACGGCACGCGCAAATGGCTGCTGCGCCTTCCCGCCCAAGGCCGCGACGGCAAGCCGCCCGAGGTCGAGACCGTCTACATCCCCGAGGCTGAACGCGGCACGCTCTGCATCTCCAGCCAGGTCGGTTGCACGCTGAACTGCACCTTCTGCCATACCGGCACGCAGCGCCTCGTCCGCAACCTCACCGCTCAGGAGATCGTCGGCCAGATCATGCTCGCGCGCGATCGCATCGGCGACTGGCCCGGGGCCGAGGCTCCGGGAGACGGCCGCCTCCTGCCGGTTGGCGACCGCAAGATCACCAACATCGTGCTCATGGGCATGGGCGAGCCGCTATACAACTTCGACAACGTCAGGGCCGCGATGGAAGTGGCTGCCGACGGCGAAGGCCTCTCCGTCTCTAAGCGCCGCATCACGCTGTCGACTTCCGGCGTCGTGCCCGAGATCGCGCGCTGGGGAGGCGACACCGGCACCATGCTCGCCATCTCGCTCCACGCCGTCCGCGACGAGCTTCGCGACGTGATCGTGCCGATCAATCGCAAGTATCCCATCGCCGAGCTGCTCGAAGCCTGCCGCAACTATCCCGGCCTCTCGAATGCTCGCCGCATCACGTTCGAGTACGTGATGCTCAAGGGCGTCAACGACAGCCTCGCCGAAGCCAAAGAGCTGGTACGTCTGCTCGCCGGCATTCCGGCGAAGATCAACCTCATTCCCTTCAACCCTTGGCCGGGCACGGCGTACGAGTGTTCCGACTGGGAGCAGATCGAGCGCTTCGCCGACGTGGTCAATCGCGCCGGGTATGCAAGCCCGGTGCGCACGCCTCGCGGCCGCGATATCTACGCAGCTTGCGGGCAGCTCAAGTCGGCGAGCGTCAAGCAGCGCGCCAGCGAGCTGCACGCGAGCACTGCCACGAGCGGGGGCTAACACCGGTGAAGACCGCAGGGCGACTGCTGATCGTGATCCCGTTTGCCTTGCTCGCCTCGATGCTGGCGAGCCTCTTCGTCGTGGCGACGCTGGGCCTCGAGCGGGTCACGGCGTTCATGCATCTCAATCCGGTTGAAGCCCAGGATCCCGAGGCCTTCTTTGCGGTGATGGATCAGGGGCTGATGCTCGTGGCCAGCATCACCGTGATCCCGGCGTTGCTGATGGTCATCGTCGGCGAGATCGGGCGCATCCGCTCCATCGTCTACTACGTCGCCGGAGGTGGTCTCGCGCTTGCCGCCATCCCGCTGCTGGCGAGGTTCGGACAGGCCGGCGCCGTCACCACCCCCGAGGCGATCGTCTGGCAGGTGTTTGCCACCGCCGGCTTTGCCGGCGGCTTTGTCTATTGGCTCATCGCCGGCCGCAACGCCTGATACACGAGTCCTCGGCGCGACTTCACCCTCCCATCGATGGGGAGGGTGGCATCGAGTGAAACGAGATGCCGGGTGGGGTGACGAGTTTGGACCGACGTCCTGTTTCTTCACCCCACCCCTGGCCCCTCCCCTCAAGGGGAGGGGAATAACCGCCCTGCCACGTCGAGTTTTCTCTCGGACGACGTTAGCCAGGCACACCGTTTTGGGTTGAGCCGCGCCGTGGGGCAAATTGCTTTGCGCGGTTGGAATTCTGGACCAGCGAGTCGAGCCGCTTTGTCAGGGCATCAAATTTCACATGCCTGGAGGCGCATCACCGCCAAAGTAAAAACCTGGCGGCTTCTCGCCCGGAGCCGGAGCAAGATCGATCCCGTAAACGGCTCGTTGAATCTTGACGATGGCGTGAGATTGCTCGGCAGCACGATTGCACAACACCAGAAGTTCTGAGGCAGCAATCGGGGCATCGCTACGCTTCGGATAAAAAGACGCTGCGACCATATCCTTCGGTTCTTTCGCGGTTTGCCATCCCCACATCCCGTGTAGAAGATGGTTGCGGTCATCGATAAGGGCGCCCATGTCTTTGCAAAATGACTTCACGGAGGTTTTGAGGTCATCGTCGCCGATCTTGGATGACAGGCGACGCAGGAAGTTTATGCGGGGGCCGGTTGTCATGTTTTCCATGAACATCTCGGCAGCAGCTATTTCCGTCTTGAGCAACCCCGCTATCGTCAGCCCGGAAAAATAGTCGATCTGCGACCAGATTGCGCAGAATACGCCAAGTAGCGCGAGTTGTTCTGCATTGAGGGCGATTTGGTATGCAGGCAACGTCAGGTCGGGTTTATCAGCCACCAAAGCCACTCCAAAAATGAAGTCTGAGCCTAGTTAGCACGTCGGCAGCGTACAGCGACCTCCGCCGTCATGGCGAAGCCATGCTCCGGATGGACGAGGGGAGGGGTGAAGTGCGTGGGCGATCGCCGGCAGACGTCGGGATTAGCCAGGCACGCCGTTTTGGGTTGAGCCGCGCCCTGCCGCCGCTTAGCTTGCACAGGCACTGAAGGGCGAGGGTTACCCATGGTTACGCTGCTGCGCGTTCTTTTCGGCTTCGCTGTCGCCTGCCTCGTTGCCGGCCTGGCGACCGTGGCGTTCATCGTTAGCCCCGCCGAGCTGGCTAGTCTGCCCTCCGACGCTCAGTCCGAGCGGCTCGGCAACGCCGGGCTTCTGGCGCTTTACACAGCCACCCATTCGGCCATCTTTGCCGCTCCGTTCGCGCTCGTTGCCGTGGGCATCGCCGAGCTCTGGCGCATCCGCTTCTGGCTCTATTACGTGCTCGTCGGCGTCGTGATCTCGCTGGGCGGCCTCGCCGCGGTCTATGGCAACGAGGTGCAGGGCCAGCCGTCGATCCTCAACGACTACGCCCTCATCGCCTACGGCACGGTCGGCCTCCTGGCCGGACTGGCCTACTGGCTCGTCGCCGGTCGTTGCGCAGGACCCCGCCGCGGCCCCGCCGCGCCTCCCCCTGCATCCGCGACGCCGGAAACGCCGGTCGAGGCCGCGCCCCAGACTTCCTGACCCGAGCTCGCCTAACCACGTGACGGCCAAGCGTTTTCACGCGCAATTGTGTTGTTGCGGCGCAGCGAAGCGTCTACTCTTTTGCTAGCCGATGCGGGGGCAAGGAGAGATCGACCATGCTCGACCCAGAACTCCAGCAACGCTTCGCGCGCCACTGCACCGAGGCCGCCATGGGCTATTCGGCAGCCAGCACCGCAGCTTACGCGGCGTTCGCCGATCAGGTGATGAACTTCTGGACCGCCGTCCTGCAGCCGACGCCGCCCAAGCGCGAGCCCGAGGCTTGGCGCTGGCCCGTTCCCCTCGCACCGACACCTTCTCCGGCCGCCGCGAACGCTCTGTTCAACCCGTTCGCTTGGCTCCCGCAGCCGCCCGCTCCTCCTGCGCCCAAGGCGCCCGCCATGCCCACCAATCCGTGGGAGGCGATGGCACAATTCGCCGAGGTCATGAGCGGCACGCTGACCGCGATGACATCGACGCCGGTCAAGCCGCTGAGCAGCCCTGCTAACCCGATGACGGCGTGGCTAACGGCCTTTCCCTTCACGCCAGCGACCGCCGCCTGGCCGATGGCCTTCATGATGATGTCCCAGGGCGTGCCGCACGCGGTGGCGTGGCCACCGGCCGAAGCAAACGCCGCAGTTTTCGATGCGGCCGAGATCGCCCGCCGCTCGATCAAGAAGGCGTTCGCCAGCTACCAGACCGAAGGCGGCCACGCCGCCGGCGGCAGCGTCTGGCCGCCCGTCGACATGCTGACGCTGTTCGCCGCCGTGCCTCTGAACGTCGGCACGATGTTCACCGCCATGAAGCTGCACTGATTGAGCCGAGCGCGCGGCCGCCCGTTGGGTAGCCCGCGCGCTCGTCTGCAGATCAGGTCTTCGGCGCCGGTGCCGGTGTCGTCGTCGCTGGGGTCGTCGTCTTCGGCTTCTTCGCGCCCGGCGTCGACTTCTTGCGGCAATGCGCCTTGCGGGTCTTGCCGTCCTTCAGCGTGGTCTCCTTGCGCCAAGTGCACTGAGACTTCGTCGCGCAGGTGGTCTCGTCGAGCCCCTTGCACTCCGACGGCGGCTTCTTCGCCGGCTTGGCAGCCGTCGTGGCGTCGGGCGTCGTGGCGGTCGTCGGCTTTTTGGCGTCCTCGGCGTTGGCGGCAATAGCGAACGCAAAGCAAACAGCAGCAGCTAGAAAAAGGCCGCGCGCTGGGCGATTGAGCATGGTTCAGTGGGCTCCCTGTTCCCGTTTTACCCCACCCGAGAATGCCTCATGCCGGTTGCACTGACAACAGCTATGCAAGCAATGGGTAGGACTTTTTCGATCGGCGCAAAAAGCTAGCTCATGGGACGGCCGAGCGTCCCCTTACGGATTGGCCAGCTTCCCTTCCGCATTGACCGCGACGGCGACGTGACGGGCACAATGGCCGCTGGCGCGCTTCCGCGGAATTTCGTAGACGCAGAGCCGTCCACCTCCCCTTGCGATGAGCGCCCAATGACCTCCAAGCCCAAGCCGATCAAAAAGGTCGTGCTCGCCTATTCCGGCGGCCTCGACACCTCGATCATTCTCAAATGGCTGCAGCAGACCTACGGCGCCGAGGTCGTGACCTTCACCGCCGATCTGGGCCAGGGCGGCGAATTGGAGCCGGCGCGCGAGAAGGCGCTGATGCTCGGCATCAAGGCCCAGGACATTTACATCGAGGACCTGCGCGAGGAGTTCGTGCGCGACTATGTGTTCCCGATGTTCCGCGCCAACGCACTTTATGAAGGCGTCTACCTGCTCGGCACGTCCA
>CALRVN010000097.1:0-11033 GCA_943371625.1 Hyphomicrobium sp. CS1GBMeth3 | reverse complement strand
GTCGTGCATGATGCGCGTGCGGATCTGTAGCTCGACGCGCTGATGCCGCGGGCCGACGATCGTCGTATGGATCGACTGGTAGTTGTTCTGCTTCGGCGTCGAGATGTAATCTTTGAAGCGTCCCGGCACCGTCCGCCAAGTCGTGTGCGCGACCCCGAGTACCCGGTAGCAATCGTCGATCGACTTAGTGATGACCCGGAAGGCGAAAATGTCCGACAGCTGCTCAAGGCTGATCTGCTTGTTGGCCATCTTGCGCCAGATGGCATAGGCCTTCTTCTCGCGCCCCGACACCTCGGCGTCGATCCCGACCTCCGCGAGCTTGGCTGCCAGCGCCGCGCGGATCTCCTCGACCAGTCCCTCGTTCGACTTCCTGAGTTCGGCGAGCTTTGCCGTGACCGCCTTGTAGGCCTCCGGATGCAGCCAACGGAAGGCGTTGTCCTCCAGCTCCTCGCGCAGCTTCTCCATGCCCATGCGGGCGGCCAGCGGCGCATAGATGTCGAGCGTCTCCTCGGAGATGCGCTGACGCGACTCGGGCTTCATGTGCTCGAGCGTGCGCATGTTGTGCAGCCGGTCGGCCAGCTTGACCAGCAGCACCCGGATGTCGCTGGAAATCGCCACCAGCAGCTTGCGGAAGTTCTCCGCCTGCTCGGCTTTCTTCGTCACTAGGTCGAGGCGGCGGATCTTGGTCAGCCCGTCGACCAGCTTGCCGATCTCCGGACCGAACAGCTGATCGATCTCGTTGCGGGTGACGGGCGTGTCCTCGATGACATCGTGCAGCAGCGCCGTGACGATCGTCGCGTCGTCGAGCTTCAGGTCCGTGAGGATCGCCGCAACTTCGAGGGGATGGGAGAAATAAGGATCGCCAGACGCGCGTTTCTGGTTGCCATGCGCCTTCATGGCGTAGACGTAGGCGCGGTTCAGCAGCGCCTCGTCGGCCTTGGGGTCGTAGCGCAGAACGCGCTCGACGAGCTCGTATTGCCGCATCATGGCCCGCTACTCCAAGTGCGATGATCGAGAAATCCGCCACCCCCTGCGGCGCAAATGAATCTCTCGAACACAATCACACTAGCAAGCTCATGAATCCGGTGCCGCTATGATTGCTGCGCCAGCCCTCCGGAATGCGGAGAACTCTGGCGCACCTTGCAATCGGGACACAAGTCCGTCCGCTGCCAGGGAAGTCTGCCGTATGCGCGGCCGCTTGGCTGCGCCAGGATATCAACGGCCGCGGTCGCGCTCACGCTCACGCGGACCGCCATTGGGGCCGCCGTTTGCGGACGGCTCGGTCGGCGTCATGCTCTCGAGGCCGCGCAACAGCTGCTCCTCGGTCATCACATCGACGACGCTGTCGCTCGACTGGTCGTCGCGGCCGAGAACCGGCGAGCGGCGATCGGGCGGCAGCAGCGGAGCCGCAGCAGCCTCGGGCTCGTCGACCTCGACGTTCTTCTGGATCGAGTGGATGAGGGACTCGCGCATGTCCTCCGGCGGGATCGTCTTCTCGGCGATCTCACGCAGGGCGATGACGGGGTTCTTATCGGCGTTCACTGGAACGGTGACGGCGCTGCCATCCGCGATCGAGCGGGCGCGGTGGGCGGCAAGGAGAACCAGTTCGAAGCGGTTCGGGACCTTGTCCACGCAATCTTCAACAGTCACGCGTGCCATAAGCGACACCCCTTTGGTGAACAGGTGGGAGCGGGAAACGGGCGGCGCATCGGTGAAAATGCTGCCAAGCCACGCCGGACGTCTCTAGTCGCATGAAAAAACGTGCAAAGCAAGTCAGGGTCGCCATTGTAGTATGGGGCGAATACACCGTATCCTCCCCTGCGCCGCCCGGCACGCGGCGCGAAAATTCGTCTCCACTTTCGACCCAGGTTTGCAGCGTCGCATTAATTCGACGGGGATAAGTTAGAGCGTTCCTCGGTGCTTCACATTGTCGCTTAAAATCGAGCGAATATAATGCTTTGCAAGCTTCTGAAAGTGCTAATGTCTCGACCATCGTATCGCCGATCGCAGAGTCGCGGCATACCCATCCAATTCAAAACGAGAGCGGCGGTGCATTAGACCGGCACGCGCTGCCCCAAGGGTGAACGAATGCATTTCTACCAGAACGAGCGCATTGCCCTATTCATCGATGGAGCCAACCTCTACGCGACCGCAAAGTCGCTCGGCTTCGACATCGATTACAAGCGCCTCCTCGCCCTGTTCCGGCAGAAGGGCCAGCTCGTGCGCGCGCTCTACTACACCGCACTCGCCGAGGATCAGGAGTACTCCTCGATCCGTCCCTTGATCGACTGGCTCGACTACAACGGCTTCACGATGGTCACGAAGCCGACCAAGGAATTCACCGACGCCTCCGGCCGCCGCAAGGTGAAGGGCAACATGGACATTGAGCTGTCCGTCGACGCCATGCGCCTCGCCGCCAACCTCGATCACATTGTCCTTTTCTCCGGCGATGGCGATTTCCGCAGCCTCGTTGCCGCCCTCCAGCAGATGGGCAAGCGCGTCTCCGTCGTTTCGACGTTGCAGACCCAGCCGCCGATGGTTGCCGACGAGCTTCGCCGTCAGGCCGACCAGTTCATCGATCTCGCCGATCTCGAGCAGCTGATCTGCCGTGATCCGTCCACCCGTCCCGCCCGTGAAGGCGGCCGCTCGTTCGGCGGTGGCGGCACCGGTGGTGGCCGCGGCAGCTATTCCAGCCGCGAGGCTGCGACCGCGGCCCCATACCAGGACAACGACGACCTCTCCGAAGAGGTCTAACGGGACACCCGGGCTGATCGATGCCTGCGGCGGGGGATACGACCTACGGTCCGGAAGCACCCAAGCTGTGCGGTCTCTGCCCGCGGCTTGTGGAATTTCGCGACCAGAACCGCCTCAAGTTTCCCGATTGGTATAACGGCGCGGTTCCGTCCTTCGGCGATCTCGAGGCCAGGCTCCTCATCGTTGGCCTGGCTCCCGGACTTCAGGGCGCCAACCGCACCGGGCGCCCCTTCACCGGGGACTACGCCGGTGATCTCCTCTCTGCCACGCTCTTGAAGTTCGGATTTGCGCGCGGCTCTTACGAAGCGCGCCCCGACGACGGCCTGCAGCTCGTCGACTGCATCATCTCCAATTCCGTCCGCTGCGTGCCCCCGCAGAACAAGCCCACCCCGGAAGAGATCGCCACCTGCCGCCCCTATCTCCAAGCGCGCATGGCGGCGCTACCCAACGTCCGCGTGATGATCGCGCTCGGCCGCATCGCGCACGACAGTGCGCTGACCGCGCTCGGCTGCCGCAAGTCACAGTTCCCGTTTGCCCACGCCGCGCGACATGAGTTGCCCGGCGGATTGCAGCTCATCGATAGCTTCCACTGCTCGCGCTACAACACCAACACCCGCCGCCTGACCACGGAGATGTTCCATGCCGTGTTCGAGCAGGCGCGCGCCTTATTGGCCTCCAGCGAAAAGGCCGCCAAGCGCCGCTAGTCCGTGCACTCCCGATCGATGCTTTCCCGCCGCCGGTCGCGGTGCTATCTCAGCGGAGCGCTGAAGCACCATTGCCAAAGGCCAGGAGGCCCTCGCTATGGCTCTCGAGATCGCCCCCGAAAAGGTCGCGCACGTCATCATCAAAGCGCGCGAGTACGACGCCAAGGTCGGCGCCTGGGACGACACGCCGGAGAACGGCGACGCCGAGGAAGATCCCAGCGCGATCCTCGAGGATTTCGCCAACGACCCGACCCGGGCAGAGATCTCCAGCTTCATCGAGCGCATGAACTACGATGAGCAGGCGAACCTCGTCGCGCTCATGTGGGTGGGCCGCGGTACCTACGAGACGGAAGAGTTCGACGAAGCCGTCGAGACCGCCCGCGCCGAGCGCGTCAACTCCACCGCCAGCTATCTGCTCGGCATTCCGCTTCTCGCCGACTATCTCGAAGAGGGTCTGGAGAAGATGGGGTTCTCAGTCGACGACGTCGAAAGCGATGTTTTGTGAAGCACTGACTGCTGGCTGATACCCACTTCGCTCGCGCAGCGAGCCAGCGCGCAAGGCGCGCCGGCGCGAGCGCCGGCCATCAGCTCGCGCGACGCTAACCGCACGACAAGCTTCTCGCCACTCGTGTCGCTCTAAGAACTAGCCAGAGCCTTCCGCTTCTCGTCCAGCCAGTCCAACACTTCCCGCGCATGGCCCGCCGGCTGCAGGACCGGATAGAACGCGTGGCTGATGCGCCCGTCCCGCACCAGCAGCGTCAGTCGCTTCAGGTATGTCGCGCTGCCCGCATCGAAGGTCGGCAGATTCAGCGCCTCCTTCAATTCAAAGCGCTCATCGCTCAGCAGCGCGAACGGCACCGCGAGCCGAGCAGCCAACTCCCTGTGGTGCTCGCACGATTGCCCGCTGACACCGAACACCTCGATTCGCTGAGACCGGAACTTCAGATAGTAGTCGCGAAAACCTTCCGTCTCCGGCGTCGAGCCGTGCGCGCCAGGAATGTCGTCCCACCCTGGTGGATCGGCAAACCCTGGACGTCCCGTCCACGGGTAGACGTAAACGACCGACACGCCACGTCGCGCGCTGAGATTGACCGTGCCGCCGCGGCTCGAAGGCAGCGCGATATCCGGCAGCACGAGCCCCGGCGTCAGGTGACGCGCATCACGCGCAACCTCTTCAGTGTCGGACGTCATCCCCTCTGCGCTCTCAACCAATCCAGTACATCCGCCGCGTTCCGGTCAGGTGGAAACACCGGATAGAAGACGTGCACGATCCGGCCGTCCTCGATGATCAGTGCCACCCGCTTGAGCAGCCTAGCACCATCGACGAGCATGACAGGAAGCCTCAATGCGTCTGTGAGACGGAGCGCCGCATCCGACAGGAGCGGGAACGGCAGGTGCAGCCGCTCAGCGGCCTCCCGCTGGTAATCACTGTCCTGCGTCGAGAGCCCGAACACCCGGGCCGCCCCGGCTTTTACCAGCTCCGCATGGTGGTCGCGGAAGGCACAGGATTGCGGTGTGCACCCCCGTGCTCCCGGGATCTCGTCCCAGCCCTCTGGAAGGGCGACGCCCGGCTGCCCGGTCATCGGGTAGGCATAGACGATGGTTAGGCCCTTGAGGCCGGCGAGCGAGACCTGCGACCCGTCCGTCGCCGGCAGGGCAATGTCGGGAACGGCGGCTCCAGTGAGATGCCTCGCCGCGCCGTCATCCACAGGCGCCGGCAGACGCGACCAGTCGACCTCGGTCAGGCTCGCGGGAACGCCGCCGGCCACGCCTCAGCCCTTGTCGCGCATGATGCGCGCCTTTTCCCGGTTCCAATCACGCTTCTTCGCCGTCTCGCGCTTGTCGTGCAGCTTCTTGCCCTCGGCCAGCGCGATCTTCAGTTTGGCGATGCCGCGAGCGTTGAAATAGAGCTCCAGCGGAACGATCGTCATGCCCTGCCGCTCCACGGCAATGGCGAGCTTGTGGATCTCCTTGGCGTGCAGCAGCAGCCGCCGCTTGCGACGCGGCTCGTGCTGGAAGAACCGCCCGGCGCCCTGGTATTCCGGGATGTAGGCATTGACCAGCCACAGCCCGCCGTCCTCGGCCGAGGCATAGCTCTCGCCGATATTCGACTGCCCCTTCCGCAGGGACTTTACCTCTGTCCCCGTCAGCTGAAGGCCTGCTTCCAGCGTGTTGGTGAGGAAGTACTCGTGGCGCGCCTGCCGGTTCTCGGCAACGATGCGGCGGCCGTCTTCAGTCTTGGCCGCCATGGCCTATTCTCCAAACTTGAAACGTCGCGTGCCTCACTCGGCAGCGCGCGCCTGAATGAGACCGACGCCCGCAAGCGCTGCGTCGACGACGCGCTGAGACGCCTGGCTGATCGGCACCAGCGGCAAACGCATGTCCGCTTCGCACAGCCCAAGCCGCGACGCGGCATACTTTACCGGGCCCGGATTGGCCTCGCAGAACATGGCATCGTGCAGCGGCATCAACCGATCTTGCAGCACCAGCGCCGTCTTGTAGTCCCCGGCAAGGCACGCGTTCTGGAACTCGGCGCACAGCCGCGGCGCGATGTTCGACACGACCGAGATGCAGCCGTGACCGCCGTGCGCCATGAAGCCCAGCGCCGTCGCATCCTCGCCCGAGAGCAGGTTGAACTCCGAGCCCATCGCAAGACGCTGCTGAGAGGCGCGCGCGAGATTGGCGGTCGCATCCTTGACGCCGATGACGTTCTTCAGCGTGAAGCACCGCGCCATCGTCTCGACGCTCATGTCGATCACCGAGCGGCCGGGAATGTTGTAGATGACGATCGGAATGTCGACCGCGTCGTTGATCGCCTTGTAGTGCTGGTAGAGACCTTCCTGGGTCGGCTTGTTGTAGTACGGCGTCACGATGAGCGCGGCAGCCGAGCCGACCTTGGCCGCATACTCGGTGAGCTCGATCGCTTCGTCGGTGGAATTCGATCCCGTTCCAGCGATGACGGGCACGCGGCCCTTCGCAGTCTCCACCGCAATCTCGATGACGCGCTTGTGCTCGTCGAAGTCGAGCGTCGGGCTCTCGCCCGTCGTTCCTGCCGGCACGATCCCGTGCGACCCTTCGCTGATCTGCCACTCGATGAAGCGCCGGAATGCTTCCTCGTCGAGCTTCCCCTGCCTGAACGGCGTGATCAGTGCGGTGAACGATCCCTTGAACATGTGCCCATTACCCTCGAGCGTTCTAGCTCTATCAAACTTGATGCGTGCAACCGGTACGAAGGGGAAAGTGGCCCTGACGCCTTGCTGTCGCCGCATCTGGCGGCATCTTCGGCGCCTTGTCCCTTGCCGGGCTGCTTGGTAGTTTTGCCGCGTCGGTGATGCTGGAGTCGCGGCACCCTGTCGAGCGGGACATTAGGACCTTGCTTTGCGCCCCGCAACCCGGCCCCGAACCCGGGCATACCGGCGGCGGCTGTGGAAGGACAGAACTTGCCCGAGACGCAGCGCAGGACCTCCATGTTATTCCGCTCAAAGCCTTTTCCCTGCCCAGTTGCCGCACGCCGTCCGCGTCCTCGCGTCTTAATCGTGCTCGCAGCGATCGCAGCTCTGCTGCCCCTGGCGCTCTCCCCGGCTGACGCAGAGACGAAGCCCGCGGCGGCTCGCGTCGAGACCCCGCCGTCTCCGGCATTTCCTATTTCCAAGCCCCCCTCGCCCAGTGAGCGCGAGGCGGCCTACATGGCCCGGATGGACAAGATCGTCGCCCCGCTGCTCGATTACAAGCTGTCGGACGACGACAAGACGAAGCTTAAGGAAGCCATCAAGTCGGTCTCCGACACCGCTAAGGTGAAAGAACTGCAGGCGGCCATGAGGGATCCGCTCGCCCGCAAGCTCGTCGACTGGGTGCGTCTGCGCAACGGAAACGGCAACGCTGCCGACTATCTCAAGTTTCTCGCCGAGAACCCGCAATGGCCGAGCCGCGAGGCCCTCCAGCAGCGCATGGAGGAGACGCTGTTCGAGGAAGGCGGCGACACCGAACTCATCGCCACCTACTTCAAGGACGGGGCCGCGCGCAGCCCCGCCGGCATGGCCGTGCTCGCATCGGTGCATCTCGCCCACGGCGAGCAGAAGGAAGCCAAGGCGCTCGCCGCCAAGATCTGGCGCGAGGAGGATTTGCCCGCGACGCTCGAGAAGGGTTTCCTTTCCCGCTTCGGATCGATGCTCGGCAATGACGATCACAAATGGCGTCTCGATCGTCTACTGGTCGAGGATGTCCGCTATCAGGCCGACCGCGTCGAGCGCGCCGCCCAAGCAAAGCGCGTGATCGCGTTGTTGCCCGAGGCCGACCAGAAGGTCGCCCAGGCACGCCTCGCCGTCTTCATGCGCAAGAGCGACGACAAGGACAAGACGACGCTCGCCGGAGCGCAGAAGGGCGGCAGCTCCGATTGGGGCGCCGTGTTCCACAAGATCCAGCACCATCGCCGCGCCGGCCGCCTCGAGGATGCCGCCAAGCTGATGGCTTCGGCGCCCACCGATCCGCTAATCGTCACCAACCTCGACAAGTGGTGGCTCGAACGTCGCGGCCTCGCCTACCTCGCTCTCAAGCAGAACAAGCCCAAGCTCGCCTACGAACTGGTGCGCGACCCTGGCCCCATCGGCGTCAATGCGCTCAACGAGCAGACCTTCATGGCCGGCTGGATCGCGCTGCGCTACTTGAAGGACCCCAAGCAGGCCGAGAAATACTTCACCACGCTCGTCTCTAATGCCGATGGCCCCCTGACGCGCGCCCGCGCCAACTACTGGATGGGCCGCACCCTCGAAGCGCAGGGCAACAAGGACCGCGCCCGCGCGAGCTATGAAGCCGCCGCCAAGTTCAAGGACACCTTCCACGGGCTGCTGGCTGTCCAGAAGCTTTCGCCCGGATCGCGCGACCTCACATTCGACGCCCCTGCCCTACCGAGCGACACACAGGCAAACCGCTTCGTGTCGAGCGATGCCTTGAAGGCCTTCGCCTTGGCGCGCGAGGCCGACCTGGGTCGTCACATCACCCGCGTCTTCCTGCTCAACGCCGGCAAGATCGAGGACGACGAGGCCTGGGCAGCTATGGCCGCGCATCTGGCCCGCGCGTCCGGCGATACGCAGCCTTCCGTGCGCATCGGCAAGGCCGCGATCGCCGCCGGCCACAACCTCGTCTACTACAGCTACCCGATCCACGCGCTGCCGACATACACCCCGCTGCGCAAGCCGCCAGAGACGGCTTACCTGCTCGGCCTCGCGCGCCAGGAGACGGAATTCAACAGCGACACGGTCTCCGGCGCCGGCGCCCGCGGCATCCTTCAGGTGATGAAGGTCACCGCCAATCACGTCTGCCGCGACTACAAGATCAAATGCGTCCACGCCAAGCTGCTGACCGACTCCTCCTACAACACCATGATCGCCTCGGCGTACGTCGCAGACCGCCTCGATGAATGGGACGGCTCCTATGTGCTCGGCTTGCCAAGCTACAACGCCGGCCCGGGCCGCACGCGCGAATGGGTCAAGGAGTTCGGCGATCCGCGCCAATCTAACGTCGACCCGGTCGACTGGATTGAACGTATCCCGTTCGAGGAAACCCGCAGCTACGTTGCCAAGGTGCTCTCGAACATTCAGGTCTATCGCGCCCGCCTCGGCGAGAAGTCGCCGCTCCGGCTCGACCAGGACCTTTATCGCGCACGTGCGGCATCAGCGCCCTCCGGAGCCGGAAATGCCGCAGCGACCAAACAAGCAGATTCGCGCGATTAGTATCTAACGGACGCGGATCTCTGACGACCTGACCAAGGCGAGAGGCTACGTGGAACCCATGACCTCCAGCGAACCCTTCGAGGACATCTATTTTACGTCGCGCGACGGCCTGCGCCTGCACGCCCGCCGATATGCCACGCGGCTTGATAGCAGCCGCTCGTCACGCACCCGCCCCGTGCTCTGTCTTGCAGGGCTGACGCGCAACGGCCGCGATTTCCACGACCTCGCGATCGCCCTCAGCCGCCATCATAGCAGCCCGCGCACGGTCTACACGCTGGACTACCGCGGCCGCGGCCTCTCCGAATTCGATCCCGACTGGCGCAACTACTCGATCAGCGTCGAGATGCTCGACGTGCTCGACTTCATCACCTTAACCGGCCTGCACGACGCCACCCTCATCGGCACTTCGCGCGGCGGCCTCATCACCATGCTGCTTGCCGCGGCGCGTCCGACCGCCATCGGCGCCGCCGTGCTCAACGACATCGGCCCCGTCATCGAGAACGATGGCCTCGCCCGCATCAGCGGATACGTCGGCCGCGTGCCGCTCCCCATCTCGTGGGCCGACGCCGGCCGCATGACGCGCGAGCTCAACCGCCGCCAGTTCCCGGAGATCCCGGACAACATCTGGGAGGAGGTTGCACGCCAGTGGTACAACGAGAGGAACGGCCGCCCGGCACCGGGCTATGACGCCGGCCTCGGCAATGCCCTGTCCGTTCTCGATGGTCCGCTGCCCGCGCTGTGGCCGCAGTTCGAAGCCTTAAAGCGCGTCCCGCTGATGGTGGTGCGTGGCGAGAACTCCGACCTGCTGACCGCCGCAACCGTCGATGAGATGCGCCGCCGCCATCCAGCGATGGCTACGATCACCGTCCCGGGCCAAGGTCACGCGCCGTTGCTGAAGGACGCGACGACGATCGAGGCGATCCGCCACTTCCTCGCTGCCACGGACACCGCGCGCCAGCACGCCACGCTCACCTCCGTGGCAAGCTAGGGCGCCGGGAACAGATCCTTCGACTGCCCCGTGAACCAATTGACGACGAGGCCGACCCACTCGCGCACCGCGACGTCGAGCCGCCGCAGGCCGTCCGACGGCGAATAGAACGGCACATAGGCGTCATCGATGCCGGCAGTCCGATAGTCGACCGGCCACGCCTCGACATTGAACCCCGCCTTGCGGAATAGCCCCATTGCCCGCGGCATGTGCCACGCCGACGTCACGAGCAGCCACCGCTCGCCCGGCTTGGGATCGGCAAGCTGCTTCGTATTGAGGGCATTCTCGAACGTGTTTCGCGCCTCACGGTCTAGCTTCAGCCGACCGGGCTCGAGCCCCAGATCCTCGAATACGCGCACCGCCGCGTCGGCACCGATGGCGCGACCCAGTACGATGTTCGTAGAGCCTCCCGTGAAGATCACCTTGGCATTCGGATAGCGCCGCGCCAGCGCCATCGCCTCCGTCACGCGCTCGGCGGCCATATTGAGCGCATGAACCCCACGGGTGAGCCCGATCCGCGCCTCCTCGGCTCCGCCGAGCACGATGATGCCGTCAATCGGGGGACCCGATAGTTCAGCACGCGGAAACCGGTCTTCGAGCGGCAGCATGAGCCAGGTGCTCAGCGGAAGCACTCCCCCGAGCACGGCAAGCACCGCGGCGCCCACGAGAGCCGCCCGGGCCGTCCGTTGCCATCGGGTCGCCAGCAGCAGCACCCCCAGAACGAGCAGCACCACCAGGAGCATCGATGGCTGCACCAGCAGCCACACCAGTTTCGAGATGTAGAACAAAGCTACCGTCCTCTTGGCCTTGGAGCGGCTACCGTTACCGCTTTTAAAACGCCTAATGGGTCACTCTGGC